>JAEZQV010000154.1 GCA_023441125.1 Bacillota bacterium | reverse complement strand
ATTTTTCGTTGAATTGTGATAAAATACCCGGCAGCCATTGCATCGAAACGCTGGATAGTGTCCCCAGGCGGACGGTGCCGGTGTCAATGCCTTTGATCGCAGCGGTTTCCTGTCGCAGCAAATCTTCTTCATGCAAAATTCGGCGGACATGAACAAGAATGCGTTCGCCGTTGCTGGTCAAGCTGATGCCTGAACGGTCCCGCTTGAGTAACGGAAATCCCAACTCGGCCTCCAGCGTGGAAATGGCATAACTGACGCCCGATTGGGTCAGATTGAGTTTTTCTGCGGCTTTGGTTAGGCTGCCAACTTCAACTATGGTGTTAAATATTTCGTATTTTGAAAGTGACATGCAACCAACCCCTTACGTAGCAAGATGACGATCTTAGTATAACTATACTATATATAAGTCAGGTATGTCACATGATTTTCTCAAACAATAGCGGGAAAGGCTGCGAATCGCTTATTGTTAAGGATTCGCAGCCTGCTTTTTAGTTGGTATAACGGCGGGCGCCGATATAATGCTCGGTGTAATACGTTTCGGATAACGAATTTATGGTCACCTGTTTGGCGGCCGAGCTGGCGTGGATAAATTTGCCGTCGCCCATGTAGAAGCCTACGTGGGATGCGCCCGGTTTATAGGTGGTAAAGAACACGAGGTCCCCAACCTTTAGGTTATTCTTGTCCACTGCCGTGCCAGTGCTATACTGTTCGGCAGCCGTCCGGGGAATCGTAATGCCGCTTTCCCGCATTACATACTGGGTAAAGCCGGAACAATCCCAGCCGTCCGGTTTGTCGCCGCCCCAGACATAAGGAACGCCCATGTATTTTTGGGCAGTTTTCACGATCTCGCTGCCTTGCGTGCTGGCACTGCCGGTAGTGGTTGCCGGTTTCGAGCCGAAAGCGCCCAGCACGGAAGAAATGCCGCCTGAATTGCTGGTGGCACTGCTATTGTCAGAAGATCCAAGGAGCTTTCCTAACAGCAGGGCCAGTAAAATATTCATCAGGCTGCTGCTGCCGGAACTGGAACTGCTGGTTTGCTGCTGGGCGGAAGAACCGGTAAGATCGGATAGGGAAAAGGCCTGAGCAGGCACGGCCGGCATAAACAGCGTGGTAAAAACGGCCAAGAGAAGGATTGCGGCTATCTGATGGGTATAACGTTTCATGGTACACCCCTCCTATCATAGTTAGCATCATTAAAGTCACTGATCTATAATAACATAGTAAAATAATTATGTAAACATGATATATCTACCATAATTAAATAAACCGTGGCTGCGCTTTAGCCTGAAGCTTGGCGCAACCGCGGTAGCCCGTAAAATAAAATGACCTCATTTCAAGCAAAATGATATGCTGAAATGAGGCTTTCGGCAAATGCAGTTATTCTCCGGCCAAACATTGGATGACAAATCTGGCCGTCGCCGCGTTCGTGGCCACCGGTACATCGTGCACATCGCAGATGCGGAGCAGCGCCGTGATGTCGGGCTCATGCGGCTGGGCGGTTAATGGATCCCGCAGGAAGATAACAACATCCACTTCCTGGCAGGCGATCCGGGCGCCAATCTGCTGGTCGCCGCCTAACGGGCCGGATAGGTAGGTAGTGACCGGCAGGGCGGCATTCTCCTGAATAATTCTGCCGGTAGTGGCTGTGGCAATCAAGTTATATTGGGACAGTTGCTCCTTGTGAGCCAGGACAAATTGCAGCATTTCTTCCTTCTTGCGATCATGCGCGATAAGAGCTACGGTTTTTTTCACCAGCGATCACCTCCATTCACATTCAGTCCTGATTTTACTATACCATAAATCCCGGTCGGTTGGCCACTGATCCGCCGCGTAAAAGCCAAGTGTTCCCGCTCTCAGAACTATCAGACAAATAGTGCTTGACTTTGTCTTTGCCAGCTGGTATCATATTCCACGAATACAGTATACAAGGTTTACAATCAGGCTTATTTTGCAATAAGGGAAGTGTGCCTAGGGTTCCGGCGGTTACCGCGTCTGGTCCAAGCGGCACAGGGCCCGGAGGGTCACACCGTGGGTACAAAAAACCCTAGCGGCAAGTTCCTGCCAAGGACTTTGCGCGGGGTTTTTTCTATACAGACGCGCAAGCAGCTGCCCGCAGCAACCGGTTACGCGCAATTTTAATTTTTATCAGGAGGGTAATAATGAATACATACTGGAATAAACCGGCGGAAACAATGGAACGGGAGGAAATGACCAGTCTCCAGGCCGGCCGGCTTAAGGAAATCGTCGCCAGGCTGTACCGGCAGCAGCCGTTCTACCGTTCCAAAATGCAGGAACAGGGCTTGCTGCCCGAGGACATCAACAGTCTTGACGATATCAGGCAGCTGCCGTTCACAACCAAGCAGGATATGCGGGACAATTATCCGTATGGGTTGTTTGCCGTTCCCATGTCGGAGATTGTCCGTATTCATGCCTCCAGCGGCACGACCGGCCGGCCTACAGTTGTGGGTTATACCAAGCGGGATATTGGCATCTGGTCCGAGGTTGCGGCCCGGTCGCTGGTATCGGCCGGCCTGAGCAAGCAATCCTGTATTCAGGTAGCGTACGGCTACGGCCTGTTCACCGGCGGGTTAGGCATCCATTACGGCGCGGAGCTGTTAGGCGCCTCGGTCATCCCCATTTCCAGCGGCAATACCGCCAGACAGATTATGCTGATGAAGGATTTCGGCACGACGGCGCTGGCCTGTACGCCCTCCTATGCCCTGTATATTGCCGAGTCCATGCGGGATATGGGGATTGAACCGCAGGCGACCTCGCTGAAGGTAGGGATCTTCGGCGCTGAGCCCTGGTCGGAGCGGATGCGCCAGGAGATTGAGGCCCAATTGGGCATCAAGGCCATTGATATTTACGGATTAAGTGAAATCATCGGACCGGGTGTTGCCATTGAATGCAGCCAACAGGACGGCCTGCATATTTTTGAAGACCATTTTTATCCGGAAATTATCAATCCGGTAACAGGGGAAGTACTGCCTGACGGCGAAAAAGGGGAATTAGTTATTACTACGCTGACCAAGGAAGGCATGCCGATGATCCGCTACCGCACGCGCGACCTTTCGGTCTTATACCGGGAAAAATGCGCCTGCGGCCGCACGCTGGTTCGCATGAGCAAAGTGCTGGGACGCAGTGACGATATGCTCATTATTCGCGGGGTCAATGTATTCCCGTCCCAGGTGGAGACGGTATTGTTAAGCATTGGGGAAACATCGCCGCACTATCAGCTGATTGTTGACCGTAAGGATAATCTGGACCATCTGACGGTGCTCGTGGAAGTAACGGAAGACATGTTCTCAGACGAGGTGCGCGGTCTGGAGAGACTGGAAGCCAGGATCAAGTCGGAACTGGCCAGTGTACTCAATGTATCGGCAGCAGTTCGCCTTGTCGGTCCCAAAACCATTGAACGGAGCGAAGGCAAGGCCAAGCGGGTTATAGATAATAGGAAAATATAGGGGGGTACAGCATGATTATTCATCAATTGTCGGTGTTTGTGGAAAACCAGCCTGGCAAGCTGGCCGAAGTATTAGGCGTACTTCATACACATGAAATTAATCTTCGGGCCATGGCCGTGGCTGATACGGCTGATTTTGGCATTCTGCGGATTATTGTCAATGAGCCGGAAAAGGTGCAGCATATCTTGCGCGGCGCCGGTTTTACCGTTAAGGCCACACCGGTGTTAAGCATTGTGATCACCGATCAGCCCGGCTGTTTGTTTGAACAGATCAGCAAATTAAGCGCGGCCGGCGTCAATGTCGAGTATGTATATGCCTTTGCCGCCACCACGTCCGATACGGCGCGGGTAGTATTAAAAGTTGATAACCTGACGCTGGCCGAGCGCCTTATTAACGGGGAAGAGAAGAATCCGGCCTGCTATCGGGATGAGACCGGTTCTGCCCCGAATTTTTACTGGTAATGGGATTTTGTTTCATATGGTGAACTATTCGCTAAACGTGTCCGGACCTGCGGTGCTTGCCGCAGGTCTTTTGTTAGTGACAGCGAACTTTCATATACTAAACGGAGAGGAGGAGTAGACTTGCCACAGATTATAACGCTTGGTGAGAGTATGGTCATGATGGTGGCCGATCAGAGCGATTCACTGCAGTTTGTTACCAGTTACTCCCGGAAAATTGCCGGGGCCGAGTCCAATGTGGCGATCGGTCTGGCCCGCCTGGGACATGACGCCGGCTGGATCAGCGCCATTGGCGACGACCCGTTTGGCACTTACATCCGTAATACCATTCGCGGCGAAGGGGTGGATACTTCCCGGGTGCGAATTCTGCCTGAATATCCAACCGGTATGCTGATTAAAGAGCGCAATGAGATTGGCGATCCCAAAGTATTTTATTACCGTCGCGGTTCAGCAGCCAGTCATATTACGCCTGCTATCCTGGATGAAGAGTATTTTGCCGCTGCGAAAATTTTGCATATTACCGGTATTTTTCCGGCGCTGAGTGCAGGCTGCCGGGAAACCCTGCTGGCGGCCGTCCGCCTCGCCAAGGAGCAGGGAGCCCTGGTTACCTTTGACCCCAATATCAGACTGAAACTGTGGAACGAAGACCAGGCCAGAGAAACGCTGCTTAAACTGGCCGGCCTGTCTGATCTGATTATGCCCGGGCGCAAAGAAGCCGAAATTTTACTGGGAACAGGCGAATGGCCGGCGGTTAAGGCGTATTTTCATGAGGCCGGCAACCGTTACATTGTCATGAAAGACGGTCCGGACGGTTCCTTTTACTCCCATCAGGAAGGCCGGGAGGTTATCGAGGAAGGTTACGCCAACGGCTTTCCGGTACGCCGGGTGGTGGATACGGTAGGCGCTGGTGACGGTTTTGCCGTTGGCGTACTTTCGGCCCTGCTGGAAGGACTTAGCCTTAAGCAGGCTGTCGTACGCGGCAATGCCATTGGCTCCCTGGCGGTTACTGTCCAGGGCGATGTCGAAGGCTACCCCACCAGACGGCAATTGGCGGAGTATCTGGCCGAGGCGTAAAAAAGGTTAAAAAAAGTCCTTGACAAAGAACAAGGGTGCTGGCATAATGTATACAAAGTTACATATCGCGTAAGGAAGTGCATCTAGGGTTCCGCTGGTTGACAGGTCTGGGCCGAGCGATGCAGAACGCGGCAATTACCGTGTTACACCGTGAGTATAAAAGGCTCTGCGGAAAGTTTCTTACTTTTTACAAGTAGAAATTTTTGTGCAGAGTATTTTTGTAGGCATGTACAGTAAAATATTGGCAATGGTAATGACTGGGAGCTAAGCTTGCGATTCTGCCCAGAGAGCCGGTGGTTGCTGCGAACCGGTGCAGTGGTTAAGCTATTCTCGCCCAGAAACTCTTTTGCTGACGTGCACATTGTAGGTTGAACACAATGTGTTTCAGGCAACAGCGGCGCCGGCCGTTATCCGGCAGAACATGGCCGTGCAGCCATGGCGAAATGAGCCCAAAGTAGGGTGGTACCGCGCATTGAGCGCCCCTATGGACAGATTTTTTAATCTGTTCCAGGGGCGTTTTATTATTTCCAGGTGATAATACTGACATACTGTGCCAATAATTAAGCGGAGGTGGAATTTGTGCAGTCTAATATTCTTTCGATTTTAGTACACAATCAGCCGGGGGTATTAGTCCGGGTGGCCGGAATGTTTTCGCGGCGGGGGTTTAATATCGACAGCCTGACGGTAGGAGTGACCCAGGACCCGGAGTTTTCCCGGATAACGGTCGCTGTCTGCGGCAATCAGGCGTTTATCGACCAGGTCCAAAAACAAATTGAAAAACTGGTTGAAGTAGTGAGTGTACAGATTTTGCCGCCCAATCATTCTGTGGTGCGGGGAATGGCGCTGATTAAGGTCAAGGCCGGCGAGAACCGTTCCGAAATCCTGAAGCTGGCCGAGGTATTCCGGGCCAATGTCGTGGATATTTCCGGCAGTGCCGTTACGCTGGAGGTTACCGGCGAAGACAGCAAGATGAATGCCCTTATTGAAGTGTTGACTCCCTACGGACTTTTGGAAACCATCCAGACCGGCCTTGTAGCGCTGGAACGGGGTGAAAATACAATTTATGAACAAGAGGAGAGAGATAACTATGAGCAAAATGTACTATGAACAAGACGCCCGCTGGGAACTGATCCAAGGTAAAACAGTAGCTATTATCGGCTACGGCAGCCAAGGCCACGCCCATGCCCTTAACTTGAAAGACAGTGGTGTTAAAGTGGTTGTCGGTCTCCATGAAGGCAGCAAATCCGCCGCCAAGGCCCGGGAAGACGGTCTGACTGTTACTGATGTTGCCCAGGCGGTGGCCAATGCCGATATCACTATGATCCTGATTCCTGATGAAAAACAAGCCAAAGTGTATGCCGAACAAATTGCTCCTAACCTGAAACCCGGTTCGGCCCTGGCTTTCGCCCACGGCTTTAACATTCATTTCAATCAAATTGTTCCGCCGGCCAATGTCGACGTATTCATGGTTGCGCCCAAAGGCCCGGGCCATCTGGTCCGCCGGGTATTTACCGAAGGCAAGGGCGTTCCCTGTCTCATGGCTGTACACCAGGACTATAACGGCAGCACGCAGGACCTGGCCCTGGCGTATGCCAAAGGCATTGGCGGCGCACGGGCCGGCGTCATTGTCACCACCTTCCGGGATGAAACCGAATCCGACCTGTTCGGTGAACAGGCCGTACTGTGCGGCGGTGTCACCGAACTCATCAAAGCCGGTTTCGATACGCTGGTGGAAGCCGGTTATGAGCCGGAGATTGCCTACTTTGAATGCCTGCATGAAATGAAGCTTATTGTCGACCTGATGTACGAAGGCGGCATGGCCCGCATGCGTTACTCTATCAGCGACACAGCCGAATACGGTGATTATGTAACCGGTCCGCGCATTATTACGGAAGAAACCCGGAAAGAAATGAAACGGGTGCTGGCCGAGATTCAAAACGGCACCTTTGCCCGCAACTGGATCCTGGAAAATCAGGCTAACCGCCCCATGTTCCTGGCCAAACGCCGGCAGGAAGCCAATCATAAAATCGAGATTGTAGGCAAAGAACTGCGCGATATGATGTCCTGGCTGCAAAAATAACACAACAGTGGAAAAATCACGGCTTGCGTCCGGTCTTATATGCAAGGCCAGCCGTGGTCCTTTCGCCGGGTACGAAACACCATCTGCAGTAAAATGAAATGGAAAGCGAGGTAATGGCATGGAAACTCGAAGAATTCAGATATTCGACACTACCCTCCGAGATGGCGAGCAGACGCCGGGAGTAAGCCTGCAAACAGAAGAAAAGGTGGAAATCGCTCTAGCCCTGGCCAAACTAAACGTTGATGTCATTGAAGCCGGGTTTCCGGTTGCCTCGCCGGGTGACTTTGAGGCTGTGAGCCAGATTGCCGCCCGGGTCAAAGGTCCGGCGATTGCCGGTTTGGCCCGCGCCAACGAAAAGGATATCGAAACAGCCTACAGAGCCGTTAAAAAGGCCGAACACCCGCGAATCCACACCTTTATCGCCACCAGCGACATTCATCTGGAACACAAACTCAAGATGACCCGGCCAGAGCTCCTCAAGCGGGCCGAGCAGGCCGTCCGCTATGCCAGGAGCCTGGTTGCCGACGTGGAATTTTCGGCCGAAGACGCCTCCCGTTCCGACTGGGATTTCCTGTGCCAGGTGTATGAGCGGGCTATTGCCGCCGGCGCCAGCGTCATTAACGTGCCCGATACGGTAGGCTACACGACGCCGGCGGAATTCGGCGCCCTGATTACGTATATCCGCGAGCATGTCGCCAACATTGAGCAGGCGATTATCAGCGTGCATTGCCACGATGACCTGGGGATGGCGGTGGCCAACTCACTGGCAGCGGTAACCGCGGGCGCCGGTCAGGTGGAGTGTACTATCAACGGTCTGGGCGAACGGGCCGGCAACGCCTCGCTGGAAGAACTGGTTATGGCCCTTTACACCCGCCGTGAATACTACCAGGCGCTGCCCAATATCAACAGCCAGCAGATTTACCGTACGTCCCGCCTGGTCAGCACCCTGACAGGTATTGCCGTACCGCCCAATAAAGCGGTGGTCGGTGACAATGCCTTTGCCCATGAATCGGGTATCCACCAGCATGGCGTGCTCAATAATCCGCTGACGTATGAAATTATGAGCCCCGAATCGGTGGGAATCAGCCGCAACGCCATTGTGCTCGGCAAACATTCCGGCCGGCACGCTTTCGAGGAGCGTCTCAAGCACCTGGGATATGATGTTGATGCCGAGACCATCAATACCTTGTTTGCCAAGTTCAAGGAACTGGCCGACCGGAAGAAGATGGTCTTTGACAAGGATATTGAAGCATTGATTGTGGAGAAGGCCGCTGTACGGCCGGAATGGTATACCCTGGTTTATCACCATGTCGCCAGCGGCAACCAAATGGTGGCCACCGCCTCGGTGCAGCTCAGAACCAGTGCCGGCGTTTCCGAAGCCGCCAGCTGCGGCGACGGCCCGGTCGACGCCGCTTTCAAGGCTATCGAGCAGGCCGTCGGGTTCCCGGTCGGACTCAAAGATTACCAGCTCAAGGCGGTGACGGCCGGGGAAGATGCCCTGGGTGAGGCAACCGTCTGGATTGAACAGGATGGCCGGACTTTCAGCGGCCGGGGACTTTCCACCGATGTAATTGAAGCAAGTGCGAAAGCTTATGTAAATGCAATAAACAAAATGCTGGCTGTTTGTGGATTTCCCGCCGTCCAGCAGGCTCAAGGGAGGTAACTAAAATAATGGCTAGACCGATGACAATGACTGAAAAAATTTTTGCCGCCCATGCCGGTTTGCCGGAAGTCCAGCCCGGCCAGCTCATCAAAGCCAGGCTGGACCTGGTCCTGGGCAATGATATCACCGCCCCGCCGGCTATTCAGGAATTTGAGCAGATAAGTGACAAAGTGTTTGATAAAGATAAAATTGTCCTGGTCCCTGACCACTTTACGCCCAATAAAGATATCAAGTCCGCCGAGATGGCCAAGACCATGCGGGAATTTGCCAGAAAGCAGCAGATTACCCATTACTTCGAGGTCGGCCGCATGGGCATTGAGCATGTCCTGCTGCCTGAGCAGGGCCTGGTGGCTCCGGGTGAGGTTATTATCGGCGCCGATTCCCACACCTGTACTTATGGCGCCGTGGGCGCCTTTGCCACCGGCGTGGGCTCGACCGACATGGCCTGTGCCATGGCTACCGGCGAGACCTGGTTCAAGGTCCCGGCCAGCATTAAAGTGGAACTCAAGGGCAAGCTCGGCAAATGGGTATCAGGCAAGGATGTTATCCTGAAACTGATCGGCATGATTGGGGTAGACGGCGCCCGCTATCAGTCGCTGGAGTTTGCCGGCGAAGGGGTAGCCGCCCTTACTATGACCGACAGGCTGACCATCGCCAATATGGCCATTGAAGCCGGGGCCAAAAACGGCATCTTCCCGGTCGATGCTATTACCGAAGCGTATCTGGCCGGCCGGGTCAAAAAACCGTATACGCCGGTGGCGGCTGATCCGGATGCGGAATATGTCCGCATTGTTACCATTGACCTGGATAAACTCACGCCGGTTGTGGCCTTGCCGCATCTGCCGGAAAATGTGCGGCCCGTGAGTGATATTCAGCCGACGGCCATTAATCAGGTAGTCATCGGCTCCTGTACTAACGGCCGGATTGAGGATTTGGAGCAGGCGGCGGCCGTTTTAAACGGCCGGCAGGTGCATGAAGATGTACGGGCCATCATTATCCCCGGCAGTCAGGCTGTTTATCTGGAAGCTCTTAAACGCGGCTATGTGGAAATATTTATTAAAGCAGGCGCGGTGGTCAGCACACCGACCTGCGGCCCCTGCCTGGGCGGGTATATGGGCATTCTGGCCAAAGGCGAACGGGCGGTGGCCACGACCAACCGCAATTTTCGCGGGCGGATGGGGCATGTTGACAGTGAGGTGTATCTTGCCAGTCCGGTTGTGGCGGCGGCAAGCGCCGTATTAGGACGGATAGCCGGGCCTGAGGAGGTAGCATCATGAAATTTTCCGGAAAAGTCTGGCGCTATGGCGATAATGTCGATACCGATGTAATTATCCCGGCCAGATATTTAAATACCGCCGATATGAAAGAACTCGCCACCCATGCTATGGAAGATATCGATCCTACCTTTGCCGGCAAGGTTGAGCAGGGCGATATTATTGTCGCCGGCAAAAACTTTGGCTGCGGCTCTTCGCGGGAACATGCACCCGGCGCTTTGAAGGCGGCCGGCGTGGCCTGTGTGGTGGCGGAAAGCTTTGCCCGGATCTTTTATCGCAATGCCATTAATATTGGCCTGCCGCTCATTGAACTGGGCGAAGGCGATATCAATATTAAAGCCGGTGATAT
The DNA here is from genome assembly GCA_023441125.1 of Bacillota bacterium. The sequence continues at coordinate 15,756 of JAEZQV010000154.1, read as the reverse complement.
CCTGGAAGTGGATTTAGATGCCGGCGTGGCCGTGAACGCCGGCACCGGCGAAAAGTTTGCCGTACCGCCATTGCCCGGTTTTATCCAGGAAATTGCCCAGGCCGGCGGCTTGGTCGGCTACACCCGGGAAATACTGAAAAAGTAAGATGAACACAGGGAGATTGTTTCGCTAGCGGGACAATCTCCCGGCCCAAGTGGGGTTAGGGAGGTAACGATGAGCAAACATATAGTAGTTATTCCCGGTGACGGCATTGGCGGGGAAATTACCGCTGCTGCGCTCAGTGTGGCGCAAGCGGCTGCCGATAAGCTCGGTTTTAGCTTTACCCATGAGACCAAACAGGCCGGTGGCGCCGCCATTGATCAATTCGGTGTGCCGCTGCCCGAGGATACTGTTGCCGCCTGTCGCCAGGCCGACGGCGTACTGTTAGGGGCCGTCGGCGGACCAAAATGGGATCATGTGTCGCCTGAGCTCCGGGCCGAGAAAGCCATTCTCGGTCTGCGCAAAGCGCTGGGTCTGTATGCCAATCTCCGGCCGGTCAAAGCTTTTCCGGCTTTGGCGGGCCAGTCGCCGCTTAAACCCGAAATTGTCAGTACCGTGGATATTGTCATTGTGCGCGAACTGACCGGCGGCATCTATTTTGGCGCCCGGCAGGAAGCGGCGGTAATTAACGGGGTCGAGCAGGCCTGTGACAACGAGATGTACAGCCGCCCGGAAATTGAACGCATCGTCCGTCTGGCCTGCCGTGCCGCCATTGCCCGTAAGGGCAGGGTTATGTCGGTAGATAAGGCCAATGTGCTGGCCACATCCCGCCTGTGGCGCAAGATCGCCGGCGAGGTGGCGGCCGACTTTGCCCAGGTGGAACTCAGCCATATGTATGTTGACAATTGCGCTATGCAGCTGGTATTGAATCCCGGCAGCTTTGACGTTATTGTTACCGGTAATCTGTTCGGCGATATTTTAAGTGATGAGGCCGCGGTGCTGACCGGATCGATTGGTCTGTTGCCTTCGGCCAGCCTGGGGGACGGTACCGGGCTGTACGAGCCTATTCACGGTTCGGCGCCCGATATTGCCGGCCAGGGAATTGCCAATCCGCTGGGAACCATTCTGTCGGCGGCGATGATGTTTAGGTATTCGCTGGGCAGTGAGCCGGCGGCGGCTATGATTGAAACGGCGGTTGAACGGGTGCTGGCCGATGGTTACCGTACCGCCGATATTTACCAGCAAGGTTTTACCCGGGTATCGACCGACGAAATGAAACAGCAAGTAATCGCAAGACTGGGGTGATAATCTATGCTCATGACAGGTGCACAAGCTATTGTGAAATGCCTGGTCAAAGAAGGGGTAGACACGGTATTCGGGTATCCCGGCGGGACCATTTTGCCGCTGTATGATGCGCTGTATGGTTCACCTGTCCGCCATGTGTTAACTGTACATGAGCAGGGAGCCGCCCACGCTGCGGACGGATATGCCAGAGCCAGCGGCCGGGTTGGGGTATGCATTGCCACTTCGGGGCCGGGCGCTACCAATCTGGTGACAGGGCTGGCGGCTGCCTTCATGGATTCGGTGCCGGTGGTAGCCATTACCGGCCAGGTGCAAACCAACCTGATCGGCCGGGATGCTTTCCAGGAAATCGATATCACCGGCATCACCATGCCGATTACCAAACATAATTTTTTGGTCAAGGATAGCGGCAAGCTGACCGATACCCTGCGGCGGGCTTTCAACATTGCCCGGTCCGGGCGGCCCGGTCCGGTACTTGTTGACATTCCGCGTGACATCCAGGCCAATACCTATAACTTTGCCGATCTGGCCACCGCCTCTTCCGGGCAGAACCTGGTCCGGCAGTCACCGGACCTGCCAAACCTCATCAGCAAGGCGGCCGCGGCCGTCAGCGCGGCCAAAAGACCGGTTATCATTGCCGGCGGCGGCTGTATTCATGCCAATGCCGGCCAGACGCTGACCCGCTTTGCCGAACAATGCGGCCTGCCAGTCGTGACAACCCTGATGGGCATTGGCGCTCTACCAGGCCAGCACCCCAACCTGCTCGGCATGACGGGGCTGCATGGGCTTAAACCGGCCAATCATGCGGTGCATGCGGCGGATGTACTGATTGTAACCGGCAGCCGCTTTAACGACCGGGTAACCGGTGACCGGGCCCGCTACGCCGCCGGCAAAACCATTATCCATATTGATATTGACCCGGCGGAAGTTCATAAAAATGTCGATGCGGCTGTACCGCTGGTCGGAGAAATGAACAGTATCCTGACTGAACTTACGCAGGCTGTCGTTCCCGGTGAGCGGTCAGCCTGGTGGGAGACCATCCGGCAGTGGCAGTCCACTTACACTGCGCCTGTCAACCAAAGCGAACTTACTGCCGCCGGGGTTATGGCGGCTTTGAATAGCCAGCTGGCCGATAAAGAGGTCATTTATGTTACCGATGTGGGCCAGCACCAGATGTGGGCGGCGCAAGACCTGAAGGTAAACAGCCCGCGGGGGTTTCTCACGTCAGGCGGTCTGGGGGCTATGGGGTTTGGCCTGCCGGCGGCGCTGGGCGCGCAACTGGCCAGGCCGGAGAAACGGGTGGTGCACATTGTCGGCGACGGTTCGCTGAAAATGACCGGCTGTGAGCTCTATACCGTAGCTGCGGAGCGGCTGCCGATCATTTCCATTGTCATTAACAATCAGAGTCTGGGTATGGTCCGGCAGTTGCAGCATTGTTTCTTTGATAAACGCTACTCGGCTTCCCTGCTGCCGGCTCCCATGGACTTTACCGCCTTTGCCGCGGCCTTTGGCCTGCCGGCGGCGGTGGCCAATACGCCGCCGGAATTCAGCCAGGCGCTTAGTGACGCCTGGGAACGGCCGGGGCCGTCCCTCCTGGTTGCCAATATTGCCACCGCCGATCTGGTTACACCCATGATTGCGCCGGGCGGAGCCATGGATTCGTATGTGGATATGTAAGGACAATTTATGAGGCATGTGAGGCAAATCCCATAATCGGGTGGATTTTTGAAAGAGCAGTTGGTATCATATAGATACAGCTGCTTTTTTCTTTGGGACTCTTGAGAAAAAACAGCACACCCGGCTGCGCGGGACAATGGTTTACCGGCAGCCGGCCGGATTGCTGGGAGGATGGTATTCATGGCGACAACCGTTGTCCGGGCCGAAGGCCTTGGCAAAACTTATAATGGCTTCCGGGCGCTGAAAGGAATCTCGTTCAGCATCAGGGCCGGCGAGTGTTATGGATTTTTAGGGCATAACGGCGCCGGTAAGACGACAACCATGCGGATGATGTACGGCATGTCGACGGTAGCGGAAGGCAAACTGTGGCTGTTTGAGGAGGCGGTCAGGCTGACGCCGCCGGCTTTGAAAGCCCGTTTGGGCGTAGTGCCGCAGGAGGATAACCTCGATGAGGATTTGACCGTCATCGAAAATCTCATAGTATATGGACTGATTTTTGGTTTAAGCCGGACGGAGGCTCGGTCGCGCGGCTTGGATTTATTACGCTTTATGGGTCTTGAGGAGAAAGAAAACAGTTCGATTGAGAGCTTGTCGGGCGGCCTCAAACGGCGGCTGGTTATTGCCCGGGCACTTATGAACAGACCGGAAATCATCATCCTGGATGAACCGACCACCGGGCTTGATCCCCAGGCCCGGCACCTGGTATGGCAAAAGCTCAGAAGTCTTAAAGCAGAGGGTGTTACGCTTATCCTGACTACGCACTATATGGAAGAGGCGGTTCAGTTGTGCGACAGATTGGTTATCATGCATGAAGGCATTATCCTGGCCGAAGGCAGTCCGCAAGGACTGATAGCCACCCAGGTTCTGCCCTGCGCCATTGAAATTCATTTGCCGCTGGCCCAGGTGCCGCCCGGGCTGGAAGAGCGGGTGACGGCGCAGGGGGGCGAGGTTATCCGCGTCGTGGATGGAATATTCCTTTATACTGAGCACGGTGAAGAACTGTGTCACAGCCTGGAGGCATGGGGGGTGCCCAAGCACGCGTATTTATTGCGTCCGGCCAATCTGGAAGACGTATTTTTGAAACTAACCGGCTCAGGAGGAGAAGGCTAATGGCCATACTGCGCATCTTTGCCCGCCACATGGCGGTATTTAAAAAAATATGGTTTACCAATATCATGTTCAACTTTATTGAACCCCTGTTGTATCTTTCGGCTATGGGCTACGGCCTGGGGAGTTTTGTCCAGGATATCGAAGGCTTGGCCTACATTCAGTATATTGCGCCGGGCATGGTGGCTTCTTCGGCGATGTTCGCCGCCTCCTTTGAATGTACCTACGGCAGTTTTATCCGGCTGCATTACCAGAAAACGTTTCAGGCCATGCTGGCCGGCCCGGTTACTGTGCGGGACATTGTCGCCGCCGATATCCTGTACGGCACTTTTAAAAGCATGGTGTTCGGGGCCGTCATCCTGGGCGTGATTACCGCCCTCGGGCAGGTCCGAGCGTGGTCGGCGCTCCTAATACCGCTCTTTCTGGTCATTCCGGGGCTGACATTTTCCCTGCTGGCCCTGTGTTATACCGGCGTAACCACTAATATTGACAACTTTAATTATTATGTTACTTTATTTTTGACGCCGGCTTATCTTTTTTCCGGGGTATTCTTTCCGATCAATGCCATGCCCGGCTGGGCGCAAACGGCAGCCTGGCTCAATCCCATTTATCACAGTGTGGAAGTGTGCCGGGCAATGGCTTTGGGAAATCATAACCCCGGCCTGCTGGTGCATGCCGGGGTGCTGCTCTTCGTTGCCGTATTATTAATGCCGCTGGCTGTAAGGCTTATGACCCGGCGGCTGATTGTATAGAGGAAGGTTGACGGGATTATGTACCATCCCGGCCGGGCCGGGGCGGCTATTACCGGTACCCGAAGCGGTTGGGCGCTTTGAGCCGGGTAATTTTCGGGAGCGTGTCGGAGACAAACGTTACCCGGCCGCAGGCGCGGCAGTGAGTGGTGCCGTACATAGTATGACTCAGACTGGTTGCGGGACAGCCGGTGATGGCATGCAGGAACCAGTAGATAATAGACATAACCTCTCCTCCTAACAGTAATCTCATTTTATTGTAGCTTGGCTGAAGGCCAATAGCAAAGTCCGGCTCATGGCCTGGCAATTCACCGGCACGGATAGCGGCAGGTGAACGCCGCCTGTGTCGCCTAAGCTCACAAATTGACCCTCTAGGGCACGACTTTCAGATATTGGCTAGAAAATTGGCTGAACGGTCCAGTTGCCGCATAGACTATACTGGCGGGAAGGTGATATTGTGCTTACTGACAACAGCAATAAAGCAGGCCTGACCTTAATTACCGCCGCGGCCGGGTTCTGCCTCAGCTACCCCTGGCATTATAATTTTTGGGGCGGGTTGGTCAACAGCGGGTTTGGCGCGGCTATGATCGGCGGCCTGGCCGATTGGTATGCCGTGACCGCCCTGTTTCGCAAGCCGCTGAATATTCCCTACCGTACAGCTATTATTCCCCGCAATCGCCAGCGCATCTTCCAGGCCATTGTCACCATGGTTGAGGACGAGATTGTAACGGCGGCCACCATCCGGGAAACTCTGGCCGATGCCGGTTTGTCCCGCCTCCTGGTGCATCACGCCGGCCAGCCGGTGGCCAGGCGGCATTTATATTTGCTGGCTGAAGGCGTTTTGAAGGACGCTGTTTGCGGCCTGGGCGCCGACAGACTGGACGCTATTCTTAACCTGTTACTGACAGAACACCGGCACAAAGTGCGCATGGCCCCGCTGGTCGGCCAGGCGCTGGAATGGTCGGTACAGCACGGTTTTATCGATAAGCTGGCGGACGGCATTCTGGAAGAAATCAAACGGCTGGTCAGTGAACCCTATATGGCCGAGCTGATTGGCGATATTTACCGCGGTGCGCTAAAAGCGTACGCAGCCAAACAGAATCAGCGCAAACTGGTCGGCTGGCTGCTGGAGAGCTTGCTGGATCTGGATCCGGCTACAGTAGCCGGTATTATCCAGGAGAAAATTCGCAGTTTGCTGACCGACATGCAAGGCTCAGACCATCCGGTGCGGCAGCGTCTGTTAGCGTTAGTGGGCGAGTTTGCCGGCAGCCTGCAGGCAGATACCGACATGGCGCACAAGGCCGAGGCCGAATTGCGGCCGCTCATAGCCAAACTGGCCGAAAATCTGGCCGAGCTGCCGGCCGATCACCCTGAGTTTGTGGCCGGGGGCGCCAAGTGGGCTGTAAAACGGACTGTGCGGCTGATCAATGAAGTAACAGATGCTGCGGACCGGCAGCGGCAGCTGGATGCGTATCTGGCTGCCTGGCTGGCCGGGTGGGTCACCCGGAATCAGGGGGAGATCGGCCGGATTGTTACAACCTATCTGGAGGGTTTTAGCAATGAGGAGCTGGTTCACTATATTGAGGATAAGGTTATGAATGATTTGCAAATGATCAGGATCAATGGCTCTATTGTCGGCGGACTTGTTGGTATGGTGCTGTTTTTGCTGACTTATGCCGCAGGAGTCAGGCCGTGAGGGCGCGTAAACGGCGGGCCAACCAGGTTCTGGCCGGGGCCGCCGGCTTGTTTGCCGCAGCGCTGACCTGTAAGCTTACTTATCCGGACAACTGGCTGGCGACCATGCTGCTTACCGTGACCGAAGCCAGTCTGGCCGGCGGGATTGCCGACTGGTTTGCGGTTACGGCATTTTTTCGCAAGCCGCTGGGTTTTCCTTACCACACCGCCCTCATACCCCGCAACCGGGACCGTATCATTGACGCTTTGGCGACGGCGGTCGAAGGCGATTTTCTAAGTAAAAAGGCAATCAAGATGCGGCTGAAAGAGGTAAATCTGCTGGCAAAGCTTATGGGCTATGCAGATAAAGCCGATATGCGGGCCGGCATCAGCCTGACGGTGGATAAACTGCTGACCGAGCTGGCGGAGACACTGGATGCCGGGGCGGTTGCCAGGTACAGCGAGCGCGTGCTGAAACTGGCGCTCAGACGCCAGTCCATTGTGCCGCATACGGCCGCCATTGTCGGCTGGGCCCTGGAAGCGGGCAAGGGCGGCGATGTGTACCGGGCCATTGTTGAGGAACTGGCAGACGTAGTCCGGCAGGACAAAACCCGGGATACTCTGTACGATTATCTGGCCGAACTGAAACAGAACACGGCCCGGAAGAATTGGCTGTCAGCGGTCATCACCGGTTTCCTGGAGAGTATTGACGGCATCAATTTGTCAGATGCCGCAGCGGCCCTGCACCAGGAGCTGATTGCTATCGTCGATGAGCTGCTGGAGGAGGAGCACCCGGTGCGGCTGTGGTTTCAGGCTGAGCTCAAGGTTGTGCTGACCAAGCTCAATACGCCGGCCTGGGAACAGGCCGTCAATGACTGGAAGAACGGCCAGCTAACCAGACTGGACCTGGCTGCACCGTTAACCATCCTGGCGGAAAGCGTGCTGGCGGCCCTTAAGCAGCCGTCCGCTTACCGGACGGCGGTGGCTGAATGGCTGACAGAACAAGCACTGCGCTGCTGGACGCGTTTTAAGAACAACGGTTTGCTCCAGTGCCAGGCGGAAGAGTATTTAAAACTTTTGCTACATACTATTTTAGAAAAGGAACACCATCTTGTCGGCCAGGTAGCCAGCCGGGCCTTACAAAAGCTCTCCGACGAGGACCTGAATGCCTTTATTGAGGATAAAGCCGGCGACGACCTGGACTGGGTCAGGATTAACGGCGTACTTGTCGGCGGCATGGCCGGCCTGGGGCTGGCCCTTATCCGGCTGTTGCTGCCGTAACCTTGGTAATAATAAAACCCGTTCCGCACATTGGGAACGGGTTTTATAGCTACAGGCGCAGCGCTGCTTCCGCTGCCAGCGGTGAGCGTTCGCACTCGTCATGTTCCATGGTTACCTGATAACACAATTTGCTGCCTTTCATTTTTTCGGCGGCGTAGACCAGGCCGTTGGTGCGGCTGTCCAGGAAGGGATGGTCGATTTGTTCCGGATCGCCCAGGAGGATGATTTTCGTGCCGAGGCCGGGGCGGGTAATCACCCCTTTGGCCTGACGCGGCGTTGCGTTTTGCATTTCATCCAGGATGATCCAGTACTTCTGCAGGGAGCGGCCGCGCTGATAGGCCAGTGCTTCGGTCTGGATGATACGTTTGTCAAACAGCATCTGCACGGTGTCTTCGGCCTGTTCGATTTCTTTGGGTTCGGTCATGCTATGGCCGGACATGAGCGTAAACAGATTGTCGCGAATCGCCCGCATATAAGGGTCGATTTTGTCCTGCTCCGAGCCGGGCAGATAGCCCAAATCCTCATCCATCGGCACATTGGGCCGGCAAATCAGCAAATGATGATAGGAGCGCGGCCGGCAGCCCAGATGATTGTACAGGCCGACCGCCAGGGAATAAAAGGTTTTGGCTGTTCCGGCCGGTCCCTTGATAATAACAAGCGGCGCTTCTTCCGCGCTGAGCATCAGGCATTCCTGCATAAAGACCTGCCCGACATTGCGTGGAGAAACGCCGAAAGGATTACGGCTGCGATATCTTAAATGCACAACCTTTTGACCGTCAAAACGCCCAAGAGCGGTGTGGCGGTCTTTGTCGGAAGAGCGGATTAATAAAAACTGATTGGTTACCAGTTGCAGGGGCAGCATACTATGGCTGGCTTCGTCAAAAATCCGGAGGGTATCGGGGTTCATATACCGGCCGTCATCCTGATGGAAGGCATCAATAACATCCGAAGAGGCATACACAATAGCCCGGCCGGTGTATTGCTCCTCCACGCTGGCCACTTTTTCATTGCGGAAGTCCTCGGCCTGGATCCCAAGAATGGCTGCTTTAACCCGCATATTGGTATCCCGGCTGACTAAGATGGTCGAGAGATTGTCTTCGGCCAGACCTTTGCACACTTGCAGGATACGGTTGTCGGCTTTGGTCTTGTCCCAATAGGCAGGCATTTGGGTATCCAGGTGATTGGCCTCAATGCGCACAAGTCCGCCAAGATCGTTCAAGGCCACACCGGTTAAGAGGTTGCCCTGCGCCCGGAGATTGTCGATCATCCGGCTGATCAGCCGACTGTTGGCGCCGCGTTCACTGGTTTCGGATTTGAATCGGTCCAGTTCTTCCAGGACTACTTCGGGAATGATTACCGTGTGTTCGTTAAAAGCAGTGATTGCGTAGGGAGAGTGTAATAACACATTAGTATCTAACACGTAATACTTAATCAAAGATTCATCCCCCTTCTTTATTGCCATACGGGAAAGCTGCGGCAAATGGTTTGGGATCATTACCTGTATATATTAAATTGTACTTGCGGTTTAGCGTTAGTATGTTAGCAATTTATTAATTTGGAATTAAATTATAAACAGGCCTGGTTTGGCACCACCTGCCGGACAGGGGCATATATTACAGAGTACTTACTGTATTGTATGAATGTTGGGCAGGGAACGTAACCTATAGACGAGGTGGCTGAAATATATGAAACAAGTGGGTTTGATCGGTGTCGGACGAATGGGTAAAGTGCTGGCAGGCAAATTAGCAGGGCATGTTGCGCTCAAATTATATGACCGCGAGGAAAGGCAGCTTAAGGCCGTTGCCGATGAACTGGGTGTGCCGGCGGCTGCCGGTATTGAGGAACTGGCCGAATTAGGCACAATTATTCTGGTTGTGCCTGACCGGGAAGTAATCAGTCTGATAAAAGATTTCAATCAACTGGAACGGCCGCTTACGATTATTAATATTGCTACCAACGTAGCCCGGCATGTGCTGGCAATGACAGCCCGGCCCCAGGTGCGCTGCATTGGCGCCAAGTTTATTGCCCAGGCGCGGGAGATAGCGCTGGGAGCCGAACCGGTTATTATTGTGGATGATCACCCGGCCGATCTTGCCGCCGAAGTCCGGGAGATTCTGGCCCCGGTCGGTAAAGTTGTTCTTGGCCAGGCTGACAGTGTTACATATATCAATACACAAGCGGCCGAAAAAGCGCTTACGGCTGCCGTGCTGATTGAAGAAACACTCCGCATGCAGCCGTATGCCAATGCCGAGGTGATCAAGAGCGCTATTCGCCAGGTGGCGGCCGGGATATTAAAGGCTTACGCGGATGACGATTTAGGCCCGTTTGCCCGTGAAATCGTAAGAGCCATCCGGGCGAAACTGGGAAAGTGACCAAAAGAGGCCATGCTGAGAAAAAACAGCCGCTGAATCCGGTGCGGGATTCAGCGGCTGTGTATTATGCGCCGCATTCTTCCAGAAGTTTTTTGGCTTCTATATAGAGAGCGATGCCCAGCGCCACTTTCTTGGCTTCTTTCATGGCCAATACTACGGTTGCCGGCTCATGGACCACATCGCCGCCGGCAAAAACACCTCGCCGGGTGGTCATGCCATAGGGACGTTCCTTCGTCTTCACATAGCCCTGCTCATTCACCTCAATGCCCGTGGTAGTGGAGACAATACGGGCGGCCGGCCGCTGGCCAATGGCTAAAATTACTTTGTCGGTGGAAATGGTTTCGAATTGGCCGGTGCCGTGGATATTTTTATCGTTTTCGAGTTCCAGCACTTCATATTCCAGGCTGGCAAGCCTATCCTGGCCAAGGAAGCGGGTAGTCCCGGCCAGCCAGACAAACTCCACGCCTTCTTCCCGTGCCTGCTGGTATTCGGACGGCAGAGCCGTGATTTCTTTTTCCGTACGGTGATAAATTACACTGGCTCTGGCCCCCAGGCGAACGGCTGTCCGGGCGGCATCCATGCCTACATTGCCGGCGCCGATGACCAGGACTTTATCGCCCAACTGTACCGGAATTTCCCGGCGGTCGACTTTGCCGGCTCTGGCCAGCGCTACCATTTGCAGAAAATAACTGGCCTGCAGCACGCCGGGCAGATTCTTGCCGGGAATGTCCAAGGTCCGGGGCAGGGCTGTGCCGGTGCCGATGAAAATGGCGTCATAGCCTTCGGCGAACAACTCGTCGACCGTAATATCCGGCCCGACCAGAATTTCAGTATTAAACTTTACGCCCAGGCGTTCGATGCGTTTGATTTCCCGCCGGACGACGTCCTTGCGCAACCGAAAATCGGGTATGCCATACATTAATACGCCGCCGGGTTCAGCCTGGCCTTCGAATATGGTGACCTGATAGCCCAGCTTCGCCAGGTCGCCGGCGACGGTTAGTCCGGCCGGGCCGGAGCCGATGACCGCCACTTTGCCGATATAGCTGCTGGGCGGCGTGTGGGAAGTCAGTTCCATCTCGGCATCAAAATCAGCGATAAACTGCTCCAGTTTGCCAATGCGGATACCCTGGCCCTTTTTGGCCAGGACACAGGCGCCCTCACACTGCTTTTCATGCGGGCATACCCGGCCGCATACGGCCGGAAGATTGCTGCGGCGGGCAATAATCTGGCTGGCTTCGCCGACATTGCCTTTAGCCAGGGCCGCGATAAACTGGGGGATTTCATTCTCAATGGGGCACCCGGTGCGGCAGAGAGGATTTTTGCAGTTCAGACAGCGCTTGGCCTCGGCGATAGCGTCACGGGGACTGAGGTTGTCGTCAGGTTCGTCAAACGATAGCGGATGAGCGATGTTAGAAGTTTCATTAGCCATAGGCTTGTACCCCCTTATGTTATCTATTGTTAATACTACCGGCACAATTCATGCAGTCAGACAATACGGCATAAAGAGGCCTAGCATCCAATGTAAGCTTAGTCATTGTCCAACTGTTGCTTTCGCCGGCCGGTCAGGGTGCCTGTGCCTAAACTGACAGCCACCAGTACCAGGACAAGGGCCACATAATGCTGCCACAGCATTTTTTCGCCCAGAAACAGGGCGGAAGCGAACAGGCCGATTACCGGCTGGCCGTTCAAAAACAGCGAAGCAGTGGAGGCGCCGATGTGGTGAATGCCGGTATTCCACAATACTGCCCCCAGGGCCGTGCTGAACCAGCTGGAAAAAAGCAAGACGGCGATTGGCCAGGGCTGGAGGGCGCCGTCATACATCCATACCGGGTTAACGGCCAGACCCAATGCCACCAGCAAAGGGGCGGCCAGTACATGGCTGTATACCGCAATCAGCAGGGGATTGACCTGCTGCGCCCTTTTGACGCAGAGCGAGCCGGCGACATATACCAGCATGGCGATGAGCATAACGCCGTCTCCCGCAAGGGTTGCCTGTCCGGCATCGGTTTTGTTGGCGACAATGAGCAGAACCCCACCAAGGCCTAAGACAATGCCGGCGGCCTTGCGCCAGCTTAGCGGCTCGTTGACCGCCCAACTGGCGGCCAGGGTGGTGAAAAGCGGGTTGAGGGCGAGTATTAGCGAGGCGTGGGTGGCGCTGGTGGCCTTTACGCCCAAGGATAAAGCTATTTGGTGCAAAAAAATGTTAAACAGGGCTACCCCGCACAAGGGAAGCCAGGCGGTGCGGGGCACCGGCTGCCAGCCGCCGGGGTAGAAAGCGGCCGGGAGTAAAAACAGCGCGGCCAGCACCATCCGGATGCCGGCCAGCGCGAGCGGCGGATAATAATTAGTCAGATATTTTATCATTACTACATTGACGCCCCAGAGCAAAACGACAGCAATCATCATCGCCGTGATACGGGACATGCCGGGAAGTGCAGGCTGTTTCATGGCCGTCTCCTTGTTACCTGTAAAAGTGTATAACAGGATAGTACCATGACTTAGAGTGCAAGGCAACCCATAACCAGGCTGTAACGGAGAGCTAAAAAAAACACAAAATATTATAAAAAAAGTTTATACCGTAACCAAGCGCCGGCCGATAAAATTAGAATAGAGAGATGTTAGAATAGTTTAACTATATAGAACTGTGAAACTAACACCAGGAGGTATAACCATGAACAAACTTAGCAGGCAATTACAGCCGGTAGCCGCGCTGCCCGAGCGGGTTATTCAGTTCGGGGAAGGCAATTTCTTACGGGCCTTTGCCGACTGGATGCTGCACGAAATGAATAAGCAGGGGTTATTTAACGGCCGGGCGGTTTTGGTGCAACCCATTGCCGACGGGCTAAGCAATCTGATCAACGCACAGGACGGCTTGTATACGCTGCTGCTGCGCGGTTTGCGCAACGGTCAGCCCCATGAGGAGCAAGCGGTGATAACCGCGGTAAGCCGCTGTCTTAATCCCTACAGCCAGTGGCAGGACGTGCTGCAGTGTGCAGAAGATCCGGCTATTGAATTTGTTATCAGCAATACGACGGAGGCCGGTATCGCCTATGACCCGGCCGATAAGGCGGACAACCAGCCGCCGGTTTCCTTCCCCGGTAAACTGACGGTATATCTTTATCACCGCTACCGGCATTTTCAGGGCGATGCCGCCCGGGGCATGATTATCTTGCCCTGTGAACTGATCGACAGAAACGGTGATACCCTAAAAAGGGTAGTGCTTGCACTGGCTGATGCCTGGCAGCTGCCGGCCGGCTTTAAGACCTGGGTCGAGCAGCACAACTATTTTCTCAATACCCTGGTGGACCGGGTTGTGACCGGTTATCCCCGCGATGAGATTAAAGAACTGGAAGCGAAGCTGGGCTATCAGGACAGCCTCTTGGATACCGGCGAGCTGTTCCACCTCTGGGTTATTGAAGGGCCGGAACACCTGGCCGGCCGTTTGCCGTTCGCCAAGGCCGGCCTGAATGTCATCTGGACCAAGGATATGACGCCCTACCGGACCCGCAAAGTGCGGATTTTAAACGGGGCGCATACGTCGTCGGTACCGGCGGCCTTTCTGTATGGTCTGGATACGGTTGGCGAAATGATGGACCATGCGGTCCTGGGCCGGTACGTGCGGCAAGTGATTTTCGAGGAGATTGTGCCTTCCATTGACCTGGATAAAGCGATGCTCACCGACTTTGCCGACAGCGTGATCGACAGGTTCCGCAATCCGTTTATCAAGCATTATCTCCTCAGTATTCTGCTGAATTCCTCTGCCAAGTTCAAAGCCAGGGTGCTGCCTTCCATTTTGGCATACCAGGCCCGCTACGGTACCTTGCCGGCCAAGCTGACCTTTTCCCTGGCGGCCCTTATTGCCGTCTATAAAGACGGTAAGGTAGACGGCAGCGGCCTGCTGGCCCGCCGTGAACAGGGTGAATTTGTCATGAAGGACGACATGCCGGTGCTGGTGTTTTTTGCCGATGTGTGGCAAGGCTTTGACGGTACGCCGGCGGCAGCCCGCAAGGTAGCTGAGACTGTATTGCAAAACACCGCCCTGTGGGGGCAGGACTTAACGCAGGTTGCCGGCCTGGCGGCTAAGACCGCTGAATATCTCCACAGCATCAGCGCTCATGGCCTGCAGGCGACCGTTAAGCAGCTTGTGAAGTAGGGAGGGGCCGACTTGGAGCATTTAAAAATACATGACAAAGACAATGTGGCTGTTGTCCTTACGCCGGACGCTGGCTCGCCGGCCGGGCGCGGGCATAAAATTGCCCTGACCGACATTCGCGCCGGCGAGCATATTATCAAATACGGTTTTCCGATTGGCCACGCCACTGCCGATATCAAGGCCGGCGAATGGATTCATACCCATAATCTTAAAACCAATCTGGGTGACATTCTTAAGTATCAGTACCGGCCGGAACCCCGGGCCGCGGCCGCGGCCCGCGAGTGCCCCGTATTTCAGGGGTATAGCCGCGCCGCCGGCCGGGTCGGCGTACGCAACGAAGTCTGGATTATCCCGACTGTCAGCTGTGTGAACCAGAACGTCCGGCTGATTGCCCGGCAGGCGGCGGCCCGGTTCATAGACAGGCCCAACGTTGACGGCATTTTTGAAATTACCCATCCCTACGGCTGTTCCCAACTGGGGGCTGACCACAAAAATACCCAGCGCATTCTGGCCGATCTGGTCCAGCATCCTAACGCCGGTGCCGTACTGGTAGTCGGTCTGGGCTGCGAAAACAACTATATTGCCGAGTTTAAAAAAGTGCTGGGCGACTACGATGCCAACCGGGTAAAATTCCTGGTGGCCCAGGAGGTGGAAGACGAAATTGCCGCCGGGACCCAATTGGTGGGGGAACTTGTCCAATTTGCGGCGGGCTTTCAGCGGGAAGCCTGCCCGGTTTCCGAACTGGTTATCGGTCTTAAGTGCGGCGGCTCGGACGGCTTTTCCGGCATTACGGCCAATCCCCTGGTCGGGGCTTTTTCCGACCGGCTGCTGGCCTGCGGCGGCAGCACGGTACTGACCGAGGTGCCGGAGATGTTCGGGGCGGAAACCATTCTGATGAACCGGGCCGCGGATGAAGCGGTATTTGATAAGACCGTCCGGCTTATTAACAATTTCAAAGCTTATTTTGTCAGTCATAACCAGCCGATTTACGAGAATCCCTCGCCCGGCAACAAAGCGGGCGGGATCAGCACCCTGGAGGAGAAATCCCTGGGCTGTACGCAAAAAGGCGGCACCGGCCAGGTAACCGATGTTATTGATTACGCCGGCCGGGTGGCAAAAAAGGGACTAACGCTGCTAAGTTCACCCGGCAATGATATGGTGGCTGCGACCGCGCTGGCGGCGGCGGGCTGCCAGATTGTCCTGTTTACAACCGGCCGGGGTACCCCGCTGGGCACGGTGGTGCCCACGGTCAAAATAGCCACTAACAGTGAACTGTTTGCCCGTAAAGCCAACTGGCTGGACTTTGACGCCGGCCGGCTGCTCGCCGGGCAGCCGATGGCGCAGTTGACGGATGAACTTGTCGCTCATATTATCGGGATTTCCTCCGGCCGGCCAACCAAGGCCGAGCGCATGGGCTTCCGGGAAATTGCCATTTTTAAGAATGGCGTGACTCTGTAACAG
>JAEZQV010000134.1 GCA_023441125.1 Bacillota bacterium | reverse complement strand
ACATCGATGACAAACGTTTCGACGAGGACCGGGCGGAGGTTATCCGGCGAGCGGCTGAGGCCGGGCTTGTCGGCATTATTAATGCCGGGGCGTGCATGGCCTCCTCGGCCCGGTCGATTGCGCTGGCTGAGGAGAATGAACTGGTATATGCCGCGGTAGGAATTCATCCTCATGATGCTCAGGGCGCCATGGACAGCGACTATGAGCAACTGGCGGCCTGGTGCCGGCTGCCGAAAGTGGTTGCCATTGGCGAAATTGGTCTGGACTACTATTATGA
The DNA here is from genome assembly GCA_023441125.1 of Bacillota bacterium. The sequence continues at coordinate 7,427 of JAEZQV010000134.1, read as the reverse complement.
TTTATCGCCCCGTGAAGTCCAGCAGCGGGTATTTATGCGGCAGATTGATGTGGCTAAGCAGCTTAATAAGCCGATTATTATTCATGACCGGGACGCGCATGGTGACGTGCTGGCTATTGTAAAACGGGAGGCCAAGGGGGTAACCGGCGTCTTCCATTGTTTTTCCGGCAGTCTGGAAATGGCGCAAGAAGTAATAAAACTGGGCTTTTATGTTTCCTTTGCCGGCCCGGTAACCTATGCCAAAGACGGCAAGCTGAAACAAGTGGCGGCCCATATTCCGCTGGACCGTCTGCTGGTGGAGACCGATTGCCCTTATCTGACGCCCCAGCCGTTTCGCGGCCGGCGTAACGAACCGGCGCATGTCCGTTTTACCGCCGAAGAAGTGGCGCGGGTGCGGGGCATGGAATTTGCCGAGCTGGCGGCGGCGGCAACCGCCAATACCAAGCGGCTGTTTAGTATACCTGAATAATTTTTCATAAACCGGCAAATAAATAAAAACATAAGCAGGAATAAATTGGAAATTCAGCGAATATTTTACATTGAGTAAATATGTCCGCTGAATTTTCTTTTATCAACAGCTTTCTTATTCCGGCTAACGTTAATAGCGGTCCGTGTTTGGGGGATAGCAAGCCCAAACGGCAGGGCGGCTGTCCTGTATAATATTTATATTTAGTGGCAATACTGCTAATAATGAATGGATAATTATGGATAAAAAGCAGCCATTGTTTGACTAAACACCCATGTTATGGTATAATTTCAAGGCTCAGAGAAAGGGGGGTATTCATGAGTGATGAAACGTCCATACTAAAGAAGTATGGAAGAAACAGAGTGGTGCTGATTGTTGCACTGCTACTGGCATCACTGCTGGCGACCGGATTTGTTTGGGCACATGAGAAAGTACAGGTTATTGCCGATGGTCAAACCCATATTGTTAATACCTTGTACAAGAGTCCGCTTAAAATTCTAAAACAAACCGGCATTACGCTAAGCCCTGACGATGAATTCAGGTTATCAACAGCCAGCGTAACTACTGGAACAGCTATTGAGGTATTTCGTGCAGTACCGGTAACGGTCGTTTATCAAGGAAAAACAATCAATCTGGTCACGGGTAAGCCTACCGTGCGGGAAGTTGCCGATCAACTGGGTATACCCCGGGATAAAGTGAGGCTTTCCCCGGCGGATGACTCCCGGCCGGTAAACGGCATGACCATCAAAGCCGTCACCTTAACGGAAAAAATCGAAGAACAGGAAATACCTGATTTGTATCAGGTTATCCGCCAGCCTGACCCCACAATGGAAAAAGGCGTGGAAGAGACTGTGCAGGCCGGTGAAAATGGCAGCAAGAAGGCTACCGTTCGCGTCCGGTTTGAGGACGGCGCCCGGGTGGCTGCCGACGTACTTGCCGAAACCGTGACCGTTAGCGCCAAACCGCAGATTATCCGGGTTGGCACCCGGGATACGATTGATACCTCGCGGGGAACCATGCGGTTCCGGGATATCCGGTATATGGAGGCTTCAGCCTACCTGCCGACCGACGGCTCGGCCCGCGGCCTGACGGCTACCGGCATTGCTGCCCGGCGTGGCATTGTTGCTGTTGACCCGGATGTAATCCCGCTTGGCACCCGGGTCTATGTACCCGGGTACGGTCTGGGACTGGCTGCCGATACCGGGGGAGCCATTGTTGGCGACAAGATCGATTTGTGTATGGAAGACTCGGGTGAAGCCTGGCGGTTTGGCCGCCGGACAGTAAAAGTATACGTATTAGCTGAGTAGAAAAAAAAGTGACAGGGTAACTGCCCTGTCACTTTTTTGCCTGAACCCAAAATTCATAAAATAGGGGAAGGGCAAGGTCAAAGCCCGGCGCAGGCGGCCATTATATTTGTTTATAGGCATTGCAATTCTTAGCGGGTGATAATTTTGGCCAGCGGGAGGAGTCGCCGGCGGTGGCAGCGAACTATCAACAATATATCTTGCGGCGAGGGGACTGGTATCATTGGCCAATTGGAATCTTGGTTTTCTGAAAAGCAGCTGGGCGCTTATCATCGAGTACTGGTATTCGTCAGAAAAATGGCGGGCCCGGGGCCTGACTGCAGTCATTGTGACGCTTAACTTGGCTCATGTCTATATATTGGTACTGATCAATAAATGGTACAACCGGTTTTATAATACTCTGCAGAACTTTGACAAGGAGGACTTTTTCAGCGCTTTGGGGGAGTTTAGCCTCCTGGCCGGCATCTTTATTATTGTGGCGGTATATGAACTCTATCTGCAGCAAATGCTGGAAATTAAATGGCGGCGCTGGCTGACCGGCAAATATCTGGACAATTGGCTGCAGAACCGGACGTATTACCGGCTGCAGCTTATTGACAACAATACCGATAACCCTGATCAGCGGATCAGCGAAGATTTGCGCCTGTTCACCAATTACACCCTGAGATTGGCGCTGGGACTGCTTAAGGCGGCGGTTACCCTTATTTCTTTTATTGCCATCCTGTGGGAATTGTCCGGAGCGATGAGCGTTCCCCTGGGCGGTACAGTGATCAGTATTCCCGGCTATATGGTCTGGGTGGCCATTATCTATGCCATTGCCGGCACCTGGCTTACGCATAAGATCGGCCGGCCGCTAACCAAGCTTAATTTTGACCAACAGCGTTATGAAGCCGACTTTCGTTTCAGTCTGGTGCGGCTCCGCGAGAACAGCGAGAGTATTGCCTTCTATGGCGGCGAGTCACGGGAAGGACAGACCTTTCTGGGGCGCTTCGGGCGCGTTTTGGATAATTTCTGGCAGATTATGCAACGGCAGAAACAACTGACCTGGTTTACTTCCGGCTATGGTCAGATTGCCATCATTTTTCCCATCCTGGTAGCGGCTCCCCGCTATTTTGCCCGGGAAATTCAGCTTGGCGGCCTGCTGCAGACTTCGCAGGCCTTCGGTAAGGTGCAGGATGCGTTATCTTTTTTTGTTGACAGTTATCCGCTCTTAGCCGAGTGGAAATCGGTTATTGACCGGCTAACCGGCTTTACTAGCAATATGAATAAGGTCAGAGAACTGCCTGATAGCGGTGCTGTTGTTACCAAAGCGCCTGTCCCGGCGCTGACGGTAACCAACTTAAGCATTCAACTGCCGGATGGCCGGCAATTGCTGTCAGACTTCAATCTGACCCTGGCAGCCGGCGATACGCTGCTGGTGGCCGGCCCGTCAGGCAGCGGCAAAAGCACGCTGCTGAGAACCTTGTCCGGTTTATGGCCTTATGCCCGGGGCGGGATAACAATGCCGGCAAATCAGGCTTGCTTATTCCTGCCGCAGAAATCCTACTTGCCGCTCGGGACGCTGCGCGAGGCTTTGCTGTATCCCGGCGTGGATTCCGCGGTTACCGATCAAGACATTTACACAGTCATGTCACTATGCAAGCTGGAATGGTTACAGGGGCAGCTTGACAAGGTGGAGGATTGGTCCCATGTATTATCATTAGGCGAGCAGCAGCGGATTGCCTTTGCCAGAGCATTTATCCAGCAGCCAGGCTGGTTATTTATGGACGAGGCAACCTCGGCCCTGGATGAACCGGCCGAGCGCGCTATGTATACCCTGCTGCGGGAGCGGCTGCCGGGCACGGCGATGGTCAGTGTTGGCCACCGGGGGACGCTTGCCGGTTATCATAAAAAGAAATTGACTCTGGATGGAACCGGCCGCTGGACGGTACTTAATCTTTAAAGCCATTGGCCCAAAACCGCCGGCAGGCGGTTTTTGTTTTTGCCGGCAGTGCAGGCGTGTTTAAGAACTGATGCAGCCAGGGGCTGCAGGCCTGGCCTGGCGCATTAGAAAAGAGTAGATAAAAAGCGGCGGAATGTGGTAATATATTCATATTGCATGGATGCTACAACTTGGAGTGTGTAATGATTAAAGAAGTAATTGTTGTTGAGGGCAAACAGGATATCGCCGCCGTTAAACGGGCCGTAGATGCCGAATGCATTGCCACCGAGGGCTTTAACCTTTTGCCGCGGACTATAAGCCGGATTGAAGACGCCTATAAGCGGAGAGGCATAATTATTTTGACCGACCCGGACAGTGCCGGCGAACGTATCCGTAAATATCTGGCGACGCGCTTTCCTGACGCCAAGCATGCTTTTGTGCCCCGGGAGCAGGCCAATGCCAATAATGACATTGGCATCGAGCAGGCGTCGGCAGCAGCCATCCGCGCTGCCCTTGACAAAGTCCGGCTGCACGAATGGCAGCCGGCCAGCGAGTTTGACTGGCAGGATATTATGGCCGCCGGCCTAAACGGGGTAGCGGACGCGACGGCCCGCCGTGCCGCCGTTGGCGAACAACTGGGTATCGGTTATGCCAATGCCAAAAGTTTCTTATACCGTTTGAATCATTATGGCATCACCCGTGAAGAATTTAATCAGGCGGTGAACAGTCTGCAAGCTGCCGCCGCCCATAACAAGAGTGCGGAGGAGCTGGCCGATGGCGATTAAACCACGTATTGCGCAAAAAGATGTAACCTTACATATACTGAAAACCTTTGGCATTCATATGAGCAAAAGAATGGGACAGAATTTTCTGATTGACGGGAATGTCGTGGACGGAATTGTCGCTGCCGCCAAAGTGGAACACGGCGATGCCGTGCTGGAAGTCGGCCCGGGAATCGGGACGTTAACACAGGGACTGGCCGAAGCCGGCGCGGCGGTTACGGCCGTGGAGCTGGACCGCCGCCTGCCGGCAGTGCTTGCTAAAACGCTGGCAGGGTATGATAATGTCAAAATTGTGCAGGGCGATATTTTGAAAATTGACATTTCCCGGGAAATAAACCGCGGAAGGTACAAAGTTGTTGCCAATCTGCCCTATTATATTACGACACCTATTATCATGAAGTTTCTGGAGGAACGACTTCCTGTCGAACTTTTAGTTACCATGGTGCAAAAAGAAGTGGCGGAGCGGATGGTGGCCAGCCCGGGCGGGAAAGAGTACGGAGCGCTGTCGGTTGCCGTTCAATATTATACCGAGCCGGAAATTATGTTTATCGTGCCGCCGACCGCTTTTATCCCCCCGCCGGCCGTGGAGTCGGCCGTTATTCGTTGTACGGTGCGCACCGAGCCGCCTGTGCGGGTTGCCAGTGAAAAAATGTTTTTCCGGGTAGTCAAAGCCGCCTTTGCGCAGCGGCGCAAAACCCTGGCCAATGCGCTTAAAGCCGGGGGCCTGGACAAGGCTGCCGTGGATGAGGTGCTGGCCAAGGCAGGTATTGACGGACTGCGCCGCGGTGAGCAGCTTTCACTGGATGAGTTTGCTGCCGTCGCCAATGCCTGGAGCAGTCTGGGCAATACCTGACAACTGTAAAAAAACGGGACAAAAGCCCTGCTCTCATTTAGAGCAGGGCTTTTCATCCAAAAACAGGTCTAACAAGTCGAAACGCCGGTCAATGTGATAACCTAAGTATGTTTTGTTCTGCCATTGGCGGTTGCGGTTCTGGTCATGGAAAGCGGCAATAGCCTCCAAGCAGTCGCCGACGATAGTATCAATAATTTTGTTGGTATGAATTTGATTTTTTACTGATGATCCCAGACGGTAGTGGGGAATGGTTGTTGCTACATCTATTTTTAGCTTGTGCAGGCGCGCCAGCGCCATAGTGACCGGTGGAACAGCCAACTCGCGTAATGAGATTGTTTCCAGGAGACGGCGGGACACTGCGTGCGGACCATGGGCCGGACTGGCTAATGAGATTTTCTTATCCAGTCCCAGCTCCTTATTCAGTGCCAGCCGCCACTGAAAAGTTGGGTTATATCGTTCGATATGGCGTGGTGGAGAAGGGTAACAGTTGGTCAGTGCCATGTCCAGATGTTTTAATAGTACACCGTCTACCAGCTCCATCAAATTCTCGTTAAAGGTTCCAACCATGTCGCCGTCAACAAAAGCAACGACATCGCTGCCCAGAGCCAGAGCCACCTTAGCGCCGATAGCGCGGGGAGTGTCAATTCCTAAACATTCATGAAAATAAATAATCTGCAGTTTAGGGAGACGCATTGCTAAAACCTCTCGCATTGTGCTGTCCTTGGAACCATTGGCTACCAGGATGATATGATCAATAGGCAAAGTTCCCAAATTCTGCAGTACGGTGGTAATGCGCCCTCCCTCATTCTTGGCCGGAACGACCACGCAAATCACGTCCATCACCTCGGAGTAAGAATGCGTGTAAGATGCCTCAATGAAAGCGGCCTCATGGGGGCTCACTATAGTATATAGTGGAGCCATGGGGTTTGACACCTCCCGCGCCAGTATTTTGTGGCATAATAGTCGGCCGCCACATAGGATGTAGTAGTTACAGGCACTAGTTGAGGGGGGAATCAAGGTGGACATTCAAGTAGGCGACCTGGTCATCAGGAAGTCTCACGGCGGCGATATTGTATTTAAAGTAGCCGATATATTTGTTGATGATGCGCAACAAACCCACTGCGTTTTAAAAGGCCTGCACCTTCGGTTAATGGCGGATTCGCCGATAGATGATCTGCAGAGAATAGAGGCCGAACATTTGCGGAATGAAATTGTCCGGATGGAAAGTATGCATAATGAGACGCTGCACCGGGTTATGGTCCGCCGCAGCCGCGAACGGGAGCAGCTTGAATTAAGGCGGTCGGAAGCTACCAAGAAATTTACTTTTTTTGATTTGCCCGGCCGGGTATTGCATTTGGACGGTGATGAAGAATACTTACGGATGTGCCTGAAGACTTACCACCAGCTCAATATCGAAGCTGAGGGGCACTGGGTGGAGGAAACGAAACAGGCCGATGTTATTATCGGCTTGCTGGAAGAGATCCGGCCTGATATCTTAGTGCTTACCGGACATGATGCCTTGTCGGGCAATGGCAAGAAAGATATAAATGATATTAACAACTACCGCAATTCCAAGCATTTTATGGCGGCAGTCAAAAAGGCCCGTCTGTTTGAACCCTCCCGCGATGATTTGGTCATATTCGCCGGGGCCTGCCAATCCCACTTTGAAGCCATTCTGTCAGCCGGGGCCAATTTTGCCAGCTCGCCCAACCGCATTTTTATCCATGCCTATGACCCGGTATTTATTGCTGAAAAAGTGGCTTTTACCCCTATCAATAAAACGGTTGACGTGAGTGATGCCATTACGGCGTCGGTTACCGGCGTTGACGGTGTGGGCGGTCTGGAAACCCGGGGGAAATTCCGTCTGGGAATGCCCAAAACACCGATAAAACCAATGTAGTTTCTATAAATGCACTCTTAGCTATAAGAGTGTATTTTTTTGATTAAAGACCCTGAAAGGATCAAGCATAGTCCGTGGCGAACTATTTTTAGTATAGTTTGCGTGTCAGGAGGCTGACAACTTGCCTGCAGAAACAGAACTGAATCCCGGCCGGACGGCCCGTAAAGCAGCCGGAGTATTTTATACCCCTGTTCATATTAT
>JAEZQV010000121.1 GCA_023441125.1 Bacillota bacterium | reverse complement strand
TGTCTGGGCAGTTTAATGGATCAGCTGAATAGCTATGTTTGTTCAGCCGACCAGAAGCAAGCCGAACAAGCGGTAAGATGGGCCTTGGAGTATATCAACAACAATTACCACAAGGAGCTTACGCTGGAACAATTTGCCGAAAAACTGTTCATGAGTGCAGGCTACTTCTGCCGCATCTTTAAAAAATATGCCGGCGAGGGCTATGCCTCCTATCTAACCAATATCCGGATGAAGAAAGCCAGAGAGCGGCTATTGAGCGGAAAATATACGGTAGCCGAGGTTGCCCGGATGGTGGGGTTCCGGGATGCCAGTTATTTTAGTAGCGTCTTTAAAAAGCATTATCACCAATCGCCCAGTCTGCTTGCCGGCACAGTCAGTAAGCCGGGCAACTGACAGACGCTGCTGGAAAAAAGCGCTGGTCCGTTAACAATGACCAGGCTTTGGTGCTCTTGTGGCTGTAGGAGAAATTTAAAGTTTTAGCAGCTTGTTAGGAGGGGTATATGTGAGTTGTAATTGCAGTCGTAGTCAATATTTGCGAACCGTTAACTATCAGGGGGACGGTTTGCGGGTCGGCACCCAGTGGGAGGATGCCGATCTGGGAAAGCTCCAGATTCTGATTGATACCGTCCATGGCGACAGCCACCCCGGCAGCAGCCATTTGGGCGGGCTGGCCGAGGAAGCGAAAATCGGCGTCTATGAGTCACAGGGGAAACCGGCAATATATACGGTGACCGACATTTGCGACGGTGTTGCCATGGCGCATGACGGCATGAATTACTCGCTGGCCAGCCGGGAAATCATGTCGTACATGTTTGAAATCCACGCCTTGGCGTCGCCCTTTGACGGCAGTGTGTTTATGGCCTCCTGCGACAAGTCGATTCCCGCCCAGTTGATGACCATGCTGCGGCTGGATATGCCTGCCGTACATGTCTGCGGCGGCTCGATGCTGAGCGGTCCGAATTACATGTCTTCCGAGATTCTTTACGGGGCCGGCGACAAATATGCCAAGGGCCAGCTTAGCGAACAGGAACTGATGTATTACTCGCGTAACTGCTGCCCCAGTGCGGGAGCCTGCCAGTTTATCGGCACGGCCAGCACGATGCAGTGTATGGCGGAGGCCCTGGGACTATCGCTGCCGGGCAATGCTCTGGCTGCGGCCTACACCACCCATCTGACCCGCTTTGCCCGCCGGGCCGGCAGACAAATTATGGCGAACGTTAAAAATAATCTAATACCCCGCCGGTTTATCACGAAAAAGAATTTTTTGAATGCCCTGATGGTGCATGCCGCCCTGGGCGGATCGACCAATGCGCTGCTGCATATGCCGGCAATTGCCCGTGAAGTGGGCCTGGCCATCGAGCCGCAGGAGTTTGACGCCGTTAACCGGGAAATTCCCGTGCTTGTCAGTCTGAAAACCGGCGGAGAATGGCCAACCGACCTGTTCTGGTATGCAGGCGGCGTACCGGCTGTCATGCGTGAACTTAAGGACAGCCTTTATCTGGATGCCATGACGGTTACCGGCAAAACCGTCGGTGAGAACCTTGACCAGCTGGCAGCGGCCGGGTGGTTTGACGAGGTCAACAGCTACCTGACAAATTACAAGCTTACTGCCGGCGAGATTGTTAAAACCCGCGCAAACCCGGTAAAGCCACAGGGCAATATTAAGATCCTCAAAGGCAATCTTGCGCCCGAAGGGGCTGTAATCAAGTTATCCGGAGTTGATGAGGCGATTCATAATTTTACCGGCGCTGCCCGGGTTTTTGATTCCGAAGAAGAGGCTGTCGCAGCCCTGCTGGCTGGAAAAATAGGCCCTCAAACCGCCCTGTTTATCCGCTTTGAGGGTCCCAAGGCAGCCGGGATGCCTGAGATGCTGCGCACAACCGAAGCCCTCTGGAATATGCCGGAGCTTGCCAGCAGCGTGGCGCTGCTGACCGATGGACGTTTCTCCGGGGCAACCCGTGGCCCGGCAGTCGGGCATATTGCGCCCGAGGGGGCAGAAGGCGGACCTATTGCTTATATTGAAGATGGCGATATTATAAAAATGGATGTTGCGGCGCGTACGCTGGATATTGTCGGCTTACAGGGCAGCCCGGCCACTCCGGCCCAAGTGCAGGCAGCATTGGCGGAGCGTAAACAGACCAAAGTCATTCCCGTGAAGGAAACAACGCCGCTGGTCAGGCTGTATCGAAAACTGGCCCGCAAATGCACGGAAGGCGCCGGGTTTGATATTTAGGCGGAGAACCATTCCATGAATAAAAGAAACCAATTAAAACACCTGCGGACCTTGCAGGTGTTTTTTAGTCGGGGACTTTTAGGAAAAGTCTGTGCAGGTGAGAAATATACTGCCGTTGCGATGCGATAATGTTAAAACAGAAAAGGAAGCATCAAGATGATGGAGAATGTATTTAGCTATAAATTAAGCAAAGCGGCAGGTAATATTGAATGATCGATGCTGAATTGTGGAGCTTGCACAAAACAGTAGTGTCCAACAAACAATGGCAGCTAATTAAAGAAGCGGTCCGGCGGGAAGTTGCCTTTGAGGCCATTTTTGGCAGCCCGGTTCCCCGCTTGGGAGAACTCCTGGCTATTTTTAATATCCAGCTGCTGCCCAATGTGGCTATTGTTGTTCAGGCCGATACCGCCGGAACGGATTGTTTTGACAAACGCCTAATAAAATACCGGCAGCAGGATATTTACAGCAGGATCAATAATATGCTGGAGGAGGATGTCGAGGGACTTGTCACGGTTGTGGGGCGGGAGAATATTTTTGCCATTACGACCGGTGAACGGGATGTGGCGGTGCTGCTGCCTGTTGATTTACGGGACGGCCAGGCTGCCGCCAAAACGGTCGCCAAAAGATACGGCCGGCATATCAAGGCGCATTTGTCCAAAGGGTTAAGTTACAGTATTAGTGTCGGCATTGGGCAAGGCTATCATTTTAAGAGTATTCGCCAGTCCTATTCCGAGGCTTGCACGGCATTGCAGTATAAGTTCTATCAGGGGAACGGCGTTCTTGTTCATTACAGTGAGGTATCCTGGGGGGACCGGGAGAGCCAGCAAAGCTTCATTGATTATGAAACCAGGCTGCTGGCCGCCGTCCGTAAAAGTGAGGGACAGCTGGTTGCGGATATTATTATCCATATGCTGGATACTGTGGGCGGCAGCCGGCGGATGCATCCGGAGGTTCTCAAAGTGCGGGTTTTGGAACTGTTGACAGTAATATCCCGGGGGGTTATGGAATTAGGCGGCGATGCCGATGCCTTACTGAACCTGAAAATAAGGTCGGGTGAGGAGATCGGCAAGGTCACTACCCTGCCGGAACTGAGGACTTGGCTGAACGGCATCATTGAGGAAATGTGCGCTTTGCTGAAAGCAAAGCAACAGGCGGCCATTGTCCGGGCGGTTAGGAACGCCAAACAGTTTATCGCCGAGCACTATCCACTCGATATTTCCCTGGAGGATTTGGCCAGGCGGGAATACCTGAGTGCTTCTTATTTTAGCCGGGCCTTTACCGAGATCGTGGGCATGAGTTTTACCGACTATTTAAAAGCTGAGCGGATTAGACGGGCCCAGGCCCTGCTGCTGACTACCGGTAAAGGGATCGCGGAGATTGCCGCCATGGTCGGCTACCAGGACCCTAACTATTTCAGCAGGGTGTTTAAACTGGTAGCCGGCAAAAGCCCCCAGCAATACCGCCAGGGTGGTTAGCCTGCATAACAGTGTAATGAGGAGCGCCTGTCTCGGCAAACAGAGTGGTGGAGGGGAGTGAGTATATGGTGGATTCCAGGCATGCAGCTGATGACCAATGTCAATTGAGCAAGGAAACGCTGTTAAAGATTTTGGATAATTCTTATGATGTAATCTTTGCCACCGATGGCCAGGGGGTAACCATTTATGCCAACAAAGCTTGTGAAAAGTATTATGGAATTAAGCCATGCGATGTCATTGGCAAGGACGCTTGGCAATTCATGGAGAAGGTCGGCTGTTACCCGCCTACTGCCCCGATTACTCTTCATAGTCAGGATAAGCATACTTTAGAGCAGACAACCCAGACCGGCGCCAAAATGCTGGTAACCAATACTCCCCTTTATGATGCGGGCGGCAACATTGAGTTACTGGTGCAAAACTGCCGGGATGTGCAGGAGCTGGAGGATACCAAGCGCGATTTGGAGCAAACCAAGGAATTGCTCGCCCGGATGCGGGAAGAAGTAGCGGCATTAAGAAAAAATGCGATGCGCCATGTCCGGCTTATCGCCAAC
>JAEZQV010000114.1 GCA_023441125.1 Bacillota bacterium | reverse complement strand
CTTTTTCTACCTATCTTCAAAAAAAAGGGCGTGTCGCTTGCGTTTTTTCAAAAAACGTTTTGCGACACGCCCTTTTCGTTTATTCTCCAGGCAGGCCAGGCGAGCGAGGGTCTGCTAAGCACCCCGGAAGAGGCTGGCAGGGGGACAGTGGTTGGCGGCTTTCACGGCAGCACCGGCCGGGAGGTATTGGGCGATCATGTCGGCAATGCGCAGCGAACCATTCGTCGGCAGTATTTTATCGGCAGGAAAGGCAAAATCAGCCTTCATGGCCAGAGTATTGATGATTTGGCAGCCTTGGCGCGGGTCTGGGCAAAAATATCCTAACCGATTGTTAACCACAAAATCGATATTGCCGGTCTCCTGAATGCCGACAGCCTCAGTGAGAATGAGCGGGCGCTGCAGGGTCACCGCTTCCATGATGGTGCCGGGCCCGGCTTTGCTGATGACGGCGTCGCTGGCGGCCATCAGGGTTTCCATATTGTCGACAAAGCCATAGACATTAAGGGCTTCAAACCGGCTTTTAAGGGCCTGCAACTGGTTGAAAAGCGCCTGATTTCGGCCGGTGACCACCAGGAGCTGTTTGTCGCGACAATTTTTCATAAACTCCTTAATCCATTCGGTCATGTTGCCCGCGCCTACACCCCCGCCGGTCAGCAATACAGCGAATTTTTCCGGATCAAGCCCCAGTTGCCGGCGGATTTCGGTGCGGGATGAAGGCGGCTGGCAGAATTTCGGGTGAACCGGAAAGCCGGTAAGGAGAATCTGACTGGCGGCGATGCCATGCCGGATAAGCGCGCTGTAGGCTTCTTCGGTCGGCACCAGGTACAGGTCGGCTCCTGGTGTTGCCCAGGAAGCGTGTAGGGTAGCCAGATCAGTTACGACCGTAAAAATTGGCCAGGAGGCACGGGTAGCCTGGCGACAGGCGACTAACAGGCCAATGACCAGCGGATGTACGGCCAATAGCAGCTCAGGCTTGTTATGGTTAATTTCAGTTTCAAACCGGGGCGCTGCCTGATGGTAAACCAATTTAGTCAATAGTTTTATTCTTTTTACACTGTTTGTTTTTTCAAAAAAGAGATTATTCAACCAGAGCTGCTTGCGGGAACAATAATCATAGATTTCCGGCGCCTTTTTCAGGCCGGGAAAGCCGGTGGCTCTGAGCAGATCGGACACTGTGCAATGGAGGTGGCGGTGGCTGTTTAGGGCTGCTATCATTGCGGCCGCTGCGCTGCGGTGCCCGCCGCCGGTGTCGGAGATGGCAAAAAGGATATTATTGACGGTATGAGTCATGGATATCCTCCCGTAATCAATTATTTTCCAGAAAGATGGCAACCCAGGATGATTCGTTAGTTTAATTATACGCAATGCGGCAACAAGTCAGGGTTATTTTTTGGTAAAGTAGTTGTTAATTTTGGCTATCCCCAAATAATCCCTCAAAAACTTAGCTTTTATGTGTCGCATTGTACTGATGCTACGCCAACTGCCCAGTAGATTTTTATTGAAAAATAACATGATCTTAACGGAGCCACCTAAAAAATATGTAATTATTATAGTAGCTGGTGTCCCCCTACGCCTGCCAGTTATTTTGACTTATAGTCCCGTTCCAAACCGGCATCCATTGTACCAGCACAAAGCACAGCTTGCCTGTTGCGCTGCATGGGGAGGTGGGAAAGCGGTGGTTTTATTTCTCAAAGGCGCTGTTATCGGCTTCCTCCTGGCTGCGCCTGTTGGGCCGACCGGCGTGATGTGTATCCGCTATGCCCTGTCCAAGGGCATGCTGGCCGGCTTTGTTTTTGGACTGGGCACGGTATTGGCTGACGCGGTGTATTGTATGATCGCAGTATTTGGCGTAAAGGTTATGGCGGACTTTTTGGTAGGTAATCAGTTTTACCTGACATGTATGGGGAGTATTGCTCTTTTCTTTAGCGGTGGGTATGTATTTTGTTCACAGGTTGGCAAACTTGCCACACAGACATCAAGCAAGAGTATGCTGGGCAGTTTTGTGGCAGCGTTTCTCCTAACGCTGACCAATCCGCTGACGATACTGACTTTTGCCGCTGTATTTACCGGGATTGGGGCAGGGGCCGGTACAGACTGGCGGGCAGCAAGCCTGCTTGTTGGCGGTGTTGGCAGCGGTGCCGCGATGGCCTGGCTGACCTTAAGCTGGCTGGCAGTCAGCCTGCGGGCCAAATTCCGTCCTGACAGCTTACGGGCCGTCAATCGGCTTGCCGGAATCATTATTGCGGGGTTGGGTCTGGTTTTGCTGATTTATGATTTTTGCCGCTGAAAAAAGCATGACTTCATTACTAAGAGATGGTTTGGTCTGGCAAGGAATTTAACATAATTGAGGTGAGGTAATGATGGAAATTCGGGAAGGGAAATTTCTTCTGAAACTTGCTGAAACCCCGGCGGAAAAAAAGCAAATTTATGCGCTCCGGTACAGCGTTTACTGTAAAGAGCTTAACCTGGCCGGCAAGCAGAATGAGTATGAGGCCGATACTGTCCGGGAATCCGATTATTTCGATGATTTATGCG
>JAEZQV010000078.1 GCA_023441125.1 Bacillota bacterium | reverse complement strand
TATACTATCATAAAACTATTGATAGGTATAATTGATAGTTCTTGCAGATATCTTCATTAAATCAGATGGATGGTGAAAATATGGAGCTTCGTCAACTGCGGACCTTTGTCACAACCGTAAAATTGCTTAGCTTTACCAAAGCCGCCAAGGCTCTCGGCTACGCGCAATCCAGCGTCACCAATCAGATCCAGTCGCTCGAAGCCGAACTGAGCACCATGCTTTTCGAGCGTTTAGGCAAACAAATCAAGCTGACCAAAGACGGCGAGCATTTATACACCTATGCCGATCATATTCTCAAACTGGCAGATGAGGTTAAAGATTATATTACCAATTCCCCCCTCCCCAAAGGGACGCTCACGGTTGGCACCCCCGAATCGCTCTGCAGTTACCGCCTTCCCAGGATATTTCAGGAATTTCGCTCGCGTTATCCGGCAGTGGAACTTAATATTCGTTTTGACACCTGCCGCGACTACTGTGACCGTCTCCGGAAAAACTCCGTTGATCTCGTATTCATGCTCGGTGTCCCCAGCCACGAAGAGGAACTGATTACCCACGTACTGTTTGCCGAACCGATGGCCGTTATTGCCGCCCCCACTCATCACCTGGCCAAAAAGACCGCCGTGCTGCCCGCCGACTTGAATGGCCAGGCCCTGGTCCTGACCGAAACCGGCTGCAGTTATCGCCGGATCTTTGACAGCATCCTTACCCAGGCCGGCACCAAACCGGCCTCTGTTATGGGGGTAAGCAGCAACGAGGTAATCAAAAAATTTGTCGGTGACGGCTGGGGTATCGGCTTTTTGCCGCGCATTACCGTCGAACAGGAACTCCTGGCCGGTCAGCTTGTGGCGCTGCCCTGGGCCGGACCTGCTTTTAATATTGCGGCCCAGGTGCATTATCATAAAGACAAGTGGCTGTCGCCCGCCCTGCAGGCTTTTATTGACGTTACCCTGATGATGACTCCTTCTTACTAAGCCGGGCGAAGGGGCAGTTGTTTTTCAGCCACTGTTCAACCCAGGCAGCCCGGCTCACAAGATATATCCCGCTCAGCACCAGAGCCAACCCGGCAAAAGAATACCCGGATAAATATTCGGCCAGAACGTAGTAGCCGACAAACTGGGCAATGACCGGGGAAATATAGGTCCAGGTGGACGGCAGCAGCGGACCGGCGCGGCGCACCAGCCAGTAGTAGGAGCCGTGCCCGGCCAGCGAGCCCAGGCCAACCAGATAGGCCCAGGAAAAAAGTACCCGTCCATTGATGGCGGCCGCCGCCGGTTCGGTAACCAGCGACAACACGGTCAGCATACTGCCGCCAACTACCATTTGCCAGCCATTCAGCACAAACGGGTCAAGCCCGGCCGCCAGCACTTTTTTGGAGGTCATTGCGCCAAAGACACAGCCGGCTTCAGCCGCCAGGATGACCAGCACCGCCAGGATGGCTTCCCGGCTGGCGTCCATCCCCAGCGCCGGCAGCACCGCCACCGTAACCCCGCTAAAAGCCAGTACTAAACCGGCGCTCTTAATCCGGACGTTGTCCCTGACCCCCTGAAACCATTCGACGATACTGATCATCAGCGGCGTTGTGGCCGCCAACAGCGCGGCAATACTGGACGAAATGTACTTTTCGCCCCAGTATAGGCAGCCAAACATAATGGCGGTCATAAAGGTGCCCACCAGGAAAACATCCCGCCGCAGCTCCGGTTTAAGCCCGGTCTCTCCCCGCAGCAGTTTAACAGTGCCAAGGGCGAGCAGGCCGGCGAGGAAAAAACGTGTGCCGGCAAAAAGAAACGGCGGTGCGCCGGCATCTATGCCAATCTTAATGGCTAAAAATGTTGTGCCGAAAATTAAGCACATGAGGCTATACACAATATACATGTTCTCCCCCTCTTTCCTGTTATATAACAATGTAGTATATTGTTCATATAAAACCATTATTTTACTATAACAGTCAAGTTTCCATTATAACAGTTGGAGGACTTATGAACATATTGCTAGACCGCCACAGCGCCGTTTCCCTGCGCGAGCAAGTCTACCTGGAAATATCCCAGCGCATCCGCTCCGGCTTGCTGGCGCCGGCTTTCCGGCTGCCCTCGGTCCGGAACCTGGCGGCAGAATTAAACATCAGCCTGGTGACCGCCCATCAGGTTTATAAACTGCTTGATAATGCCGGCCTGACGGAAACCATCCGCGGCAAGGGCACCTTTGTGCGCAGTCCGAAATTAAAACCGGCCGGCAATGGCCCTGCAGCCCCGTTTGACTGGCAGCTCTCCCTTACCGATTACCTGCCCCGGGCCAGTTTCTGGAGCCAAAGCTCGGTACGCCTGCCGCCGCACATCCTGGATTTAGCCTCAGCCAGCGTGCATCATTCGCTGCTGCCCACACCGTTAATTCAGGCCTCCATCCGCCAGACGCTGGAAAAATGGCCGCAGGCTTTAGGCCAATACGCCGAATTTCAGGGTGACGCCGAGTTCATTCTGGCCTTAACCCGCTATCTGGAGTGCCTGTCGATCCGGCTTATGCCCCACCAGCTACTGGTTACCAACGGCACTCAGCAAGGCATCGACCTCTTTGCCCGCACTTTTCTCGGTCCCGGCGACACCGTTGCGATTGAGACTCCCTGCTTTTCGGGCGCCATCGACGCCTTCCGCCTGTCTCACGCCAACCTGCAGGCCATCCCTGTGGACGCCAACGGCATACGGGTTGATATTCTGGAAGACCTGGCGGCCCACAGGCGCTTAAAAGCCATTTACACAGTCCCTACCGGGCAAAATCCCACCGGCGCCATCATGTCCCTGTCCCGCCGCGAAGATTTGCTGGCCTTTGCCCGCGAGCACAACGTTCTCATTCTGGAGGACGAACCCCACCGCGAGCTGGAGATGGCCCGGATCAAACACGCCGTTCTGCCGCCGCCCTTAAAGGCGCTGGACACCGACGGACGGGTCGTCTATCTGAAAGGCTTCAGCAAATTCCTGTTTCCCGGCATCCGGCTGGGAGTGCTGGCCGCCGACGGGAGCATTTACAACCGGCTGCTGGCCGCCAAATCGATTGCCGATCTCGGCTCTCCCCTGTGGCTGCAAAAATCGCTGCTGCCGTTTTTTCAGAACCCGCAGCTGCTCAAAGCCATCAACAAAATGAGCAGCTTTCTGGATACGCGTCGCCAAAACGTCCTGCAGACACTGGCCAGCCGCCTGGACGCCCGCATTGTCCGTCCTCAGCAATCAGCCGGCCTCCATCTGTGGTTATCCCTGCCCACAGGCATTAATACCGACCACCTGATTCCGGAAGCGCACCGGCGCGGCATTCATTTTCTCCCGGGTTCGATTTTTTATCCGGGCGAGCCGGAGACCAACCATTTGCGAATCTGCTGGACCAACCTGCCGGACAACGATTTACCCCAAGCCCTGGCCATACTGTGCGAGCTGCTTAACGAGGCGGTTAACTCGCCAAACCGGTAGCATGCCGGTGCAGCAATAAAGTAAGGGAACCGCCCTCCGGCAGTTCCCTTACTTTATTGGCAGCCTATACGCGCGGTAATCACTGGCCGGCCGATTGCTTTTCCGCCATAACCGGCGGCGAAGGCTTCAAGGCCGGAATTACATACCGGGCCGTTATAGCCGCCAGGATCACGCCGCCGCCAACCAGCGACCAAAACCCCGGCCACTCGCCCAGCAGCAGAAAAACCCACAATGGGTTAAGAAGCGGCTCAATCATGGTAATAATGGTCGCCTCCAGGGCTACCACCCATTTGATGGCCACGGCATACAGGACATACGCCAGTCCCAGCTGAAAACAGCCGAGCGCAACAATGGCCGTCCAGCCGCCTACCCCCGGCGAACCGTCAAACATAAACGGCAAGCCGCAAAAAAAGGTAATCACATTGCCGGCCAGTACGGCAACATACGGCGAGCCGTCTTTTTGCTGCCGCATACACACAGCCATCAGCGCCATCGCCAAACCGCTGCCGATGGCCAGCAGATTGCCGGTAAAGCCCCCCTCCGACATTTGCTCCTGAAAGAACAGAACCATCCCGCCGCCGGTCAGGACAATCGTCAGCCAGTCATACAGAGCCGGTTTCTCTTTTAAAAAAATCATCCCTAGAATGGCGACATAAATCGGGGAGGTATATTGCAGCAGAATGGCATTGGCGGCGGTGGTCAGCTTAATCGAGGCGACAAAGCTCAGCATCATGACCGCGTAGGCCACGCCGCCGCACAGCAATACTTTATTCCACCGGAAGGCCGCGCGGCGAAAAGCCAGCCAGATAACCACCGCCGCTACCCCGCTCCGGGCCCCGGCAATGGCCATCGGATTCCAGTCAATCCACTTTATCCCCAGGCCGCTGGTACTCCATAGCACGGCGGTCAATACCAGCAGCACTATACCCCGCAAGCGGTCTGATCCACCGGTTATACTCAGGACACTCAAGCCAACACCCCTTTACGCTTGCAGCCAGCAACCACCCCTGTGGTGCAAAAGCCCTTTCTGACAAGATACCCCAATTTTACTGATTCGTCAATATCACGGGGGAAATATCGCCTGTCAATGTGCTTGCGACTGAGCCTGCAACTTGGTCTCAGTCTGGCTAAGGCCGGTCAGCACCATACCCAGCATGACCAGCAAACCGCCCAGCCACTGCTGCCAGGCGGGATGCTCTCCCAGCAGCGCAACCGCCAGCAAGAGCGCGGTAAAGGGCATCATCCCGGAAAATGCGGCCGCCACGGCGGCGTCACAGCGCTTAATGCCCGCATACCAGCAAACAAAGGCCAGCGCCGTAACAAACAGCCCGTACCAGACCAGGGCCGCCCAGCCGGTCAGGCTGAGGGCCGCCAAAGCCACGCCCGGCTGCTCCAGGAGGGCAGGTCCCAAACAGAGCAGCCAAGCCAGCCAAACCACCAGTGTCGCTTGCACCAACGGGTCCAGCGCCGGTGTCCGCCTGGTAGCCGCCTTAAGGCTGTGCAGCCGGGAAAGTATATTGAAGAAGGACTCACAGAGACCGGCACATACCACCAGCGCATTCCCCAGCAAGTGCTCGCGGGTTATGCCGGCTGCCGGCGCAAGAATGCCCTCAAGCACCAATATCCCGGCGACAGTGCCGGCAATCCCCAGCAAACGTACCCTGGACAGGGGTTCTTTCAGTACCAGCCAGGCTATGAGCGCCGTAACGGCCGGAGTCACACCGGTAAGTATCCCGGCCTCGCCGGCATTGGTGCGAACCAGTCCCTGCAGTAAAAATACCCGAAACAAAAAAATCCCGAACAGTGCCTGCCATACTAGCAGCCACCATTCCGCGCCGGTCATAGCCCGCAAGGACCTGGTCAGTTTGCGGCCGCAAAGCGGCAACAGCGCCAGCAGGGCAAAAAGCAGACTGGCGGCGGCAATCGTAAATGTGCCCAGTTCCCCGGTGACAAAACGTCCGGCAATCACCGAGGTTCCCGCCAGGCTAAAGGCGCCTGCCAAAAAGAACATGCCGGCAAAATTTTGCATACAGAACCCCCTCTTGGCCGTAGATAGTTCGCCGGCCGAATTTGTCTATGCTATAATAGTAACAAACAAACCGGCCTGGCAGCAGTGCCGCTTGGCTGCTATATGTAGGGGGCCAATTAAGTGTTATGTGGGGAATCGAATTAAAACGCAACCGGGAAATTTCACTGGCGCGCCAGATTTATCAGGCGCTGCGCACACAAATGACAGCAGGCAGCCTTCAGCCGGGCGACGTGTTGCCCGCCACCCGGGAGCTGGCCAGACAGTTAGCCGTATCCCGCAATACGGTGTATGAAGCCTATGAAATGCTCACGGCGGAAGGCTATATTGTCAGCCGTCCAGGTTCGCAAACCCGGGTTGCAGCCGGGTTGCAGCTGACAACGTCACCTCCGGCCGCCGAATGTGTCCCAAAGACACAGCAGTTTTTACACTGCGCCGCCGATTTCCGGACAGGCCGGCCCGAGCTCCGACGCTTCCCCCGGCACCTGTGGCTGCAGCTACTACACCGGGCGGCCGAACAAGCCCCGCTGGCACAGTGGGGTTATACCGGTCCCGAGGGTCTGGCCGCACTGCGGGAAGAAATTGCCGCCTGGCTGCTCCGCAGCCGGGGCCTGACGGTGCAGCCGCAGGCGGTATACATTACGGCCGGCGCCACCCAGGCCCTGCACTTGCTGGCCGAACTTCTGGCCAGAGAAGGACGGGAAATGCTGGTGGAAGACCCCTGCCATACCGGCATGCTACGGGTCTTAGAGCGGCAGGGAGTGCGCATCCGGCCAGTGCCGGTGGATCACCGGGGCTTACAGACCGAATACCTGGAGGGCCGAGAGGCCTGCGCCGCTTATATTACCCCCTCCCACCAGTTTCCGCTGGGCGGAATTCTGCCGGCCAGCCGCCGGACCGAGTTAATACGGTTTGCCCGGGAAAACGGCTTATACCTGATCGAAGATGATTATGACAGCGAATTTCGCTACAGCGGCCCGCCGGTGGCGCCGCTCTATGCCATGGACCCGGCCCGGGTGATTTATGTGGGCACCTTCAGCAAGATTCTTTTTCCCGCCCTGCGCATCGGCTATGTACTCCTTCCGCCGGAACTGCGCGCCCGCTGGTGCCGTCTCCGCACCTATGCCGACGTGCAAAACCCGCCCTTTGAACAGGCCGCGCTGGCCGAATATCTGCATTCCCGCAAGCTGGACCGGCATGTTCAGCAAATGCGGCGGCTCTACGGGCAACGCCGCCAGTTCCTGCTGCAGGCCTTAACCGGTCTATTCGGCGATACCTGGCGCGCCTGGGGCGATGCAGCCGGCCTGCATCTGGCGCTGGAGTTTCCCGGCCGGCGCTTCGACCAGGAATTTGCCCGTACCTGCCGGGAAAGCGGCATTCTAATTACCCCGGTGGAAAAACACAGTATCAGGAAAGGCCGGCATTTGGAAAAACTGCTGCTGGGCTACGGCCATCTGGACACGGCCGAAATCAGTGCGGGGCTGCAGCTGCTTCATGATCATATGCACCGGCCACACGGGAAACAATAACGGCGGCAGGCAAAAAAAAACCCGCAGACGCCTCTCGCCTGCGGGTTTTCAGGAGAATCGCTTTGCCTGCCGTGGGGCCGGCGCAAGCAGTACTAGCCTCTTGTCTGCTGCAGCAGTTTGGCCATGTTTTTGCCTAAGTTCTGGAAGGTCTGAATGCCTTCCTGGTCTTTTTGGACATCGCCCGGTTCCAGGGCCAAAGTCATATTCCAGTAGCTGGAGCCAGGAATATTCATCTCGGCAATGCCGAAAAAGAAATTAATGGCCGAATAGGCGAAGGTGGAGCCGGCCCGGCGCACGGCAATTACGGCAGCCCCTACCTTGCCGCGCAGCAGATCGCCATTATTGGCTTTGGACACAAAACCGCAGCGGTCAATCAGTGCCTTGACTTCGGTCGACACATTGCTGAAATAGGTGGGCGAACCGATGATAATGCCGTCGGCCTCTTCTATTTTCTGAATAAAGAGGTTCATATCATCGTCCTGGCGTATACAGCGGTTATTTTGGGTTTCCCAGCACTTGCCGCAAGCCAGGCAGCCATATACCTTCCGGCCGCCTAATTGGATAACCTCCGTCTCAATGCCTTCTTTCGCCAATTCCGCCAGCACAATTTGAATACTCTGGGCCGTATTGCCATTGGCCCGGGGGCTGCCGTTAAACGCAACTACTTTCATGATAATTCCTCCCTGTCTTTATTATTCATTCCCAAGAATGATTTCTATGCTATAATGATAGATAATAGTAGTTAAATTGGCAATTACGCACTTATTAGTAGCCTAGTATCTATTTGTATACTGCAAGAATGTTGCTTGCAGCTGCGATCCCAACCGGTAAGGAGTGACCATCAGTGATCAAGTATAAAGATTCCGAATACCAGTGTTCCATGGAGTTAACCCTGGATCTCATCGGCGGCAAATGGAAAGCCCTGATCCTCTGGTACCTGGGGGAACGAACCCTCCGCTTCAGCGAGTTAAGAAAAATATTGCCCCATGTCACCCAGAAGATGCTGACCCAGCAGCTTAGAGAACTGGAGGCCGACGGCTTAGTAAACCGTTTGATTTATACCCAGATACCGCCCAAGGTGGAATACTCGCTGACAGAGTCCGGCAAAAGCCTGCTGCCGATTCTGGCGACGCTGTGCCAGTGGGGCCTCAATTATGCCAACGCCTGCGGCGCCGAGGTCAAGGAAACCGCCTGCAAGATAAAACGCCAGCCGGCCTTAGAAAGCTCGCATTAACGAGCTGGCAACAACAAGACTCCGCAGACCGGACAGGTCTGCGGAGTCTTGCTGTGTAAGTTCGGTCACACTTCAATTAACTCATATTGCTTGGTGCCAATACCGATTTTCTCGGCCTGATCAAGGCAAACCAGCCAATTGGTTTCCGGATGGGTGGCACAGAAATGGTCGTGGCCACCCTCGCTACAGCCGTGCTTTTTAAGCTGCTCCGCCAGATAGCTGCTGGCAGTAACCGGCGCCTTGTTCGCCATGTCGGCACAGGCCATATCCAGCGCCACCGGGTCAAAGGACGCAAACATCCCGATATCGGGAATGATGGGTAAATCGTTTTCCGCATGGCAGTCGCAGAACGGCGAAACGTCCACCACCAGGCTGATATGGAAATGCGGCCGGCCGTTTAAAACCGCCCAGCTATACTCGGCCATTTTCTTGTTCAGCACATCGTTGGATTCATCCCAGGCCGCAGCAATGGCATTGACATGGCAGGCGCCGATACACCGGCCGCAACCGACGCATTTGGCATGATCAATCCCGGCTTTTTGGTCGGTAACGACAATTGCGCCGTGGGCGCAGATTTTCTCGCAAACGCCGCAGCCAATACAGGCTTTGCTGCGAACCGCCGGCTTGCCGTCGCTATGCATCTCCATCTTGCCGGCTCTCGAGCCACAGCCCATACCGATGTTTTTCAACGCTCCGCCGAAGCCGGTGAGTTCGTGGCCCTTGAAATGATTGAGACTGATGATAATATCGGCATCCATTACGGCCCGGCCAATTTTGGCCTCCTGCACATGCTCGCCGCATGGCACGGGAACATAGGCTTCGTCGGTCCCCTTTAGCCCGTCGCCAATAATAATCTGGCAACCGGTCGTAAACGGATTATAGCCATTTTCATAGGCGGCGTCCATGTGCTCCAGGGCATCTTTACGCCGGCCCACATACAAAGTGTTGCAATCGGTAAGAAACACTTTGCCGCCCATACTTTTGATCAGATCCACAATAACTTTTGCGTAATTAGGCCGCAGATAGGCAAGATTGCCCGGCTCGCCAAAGTGAATTTTTATGGCGGTAAACTTATCCTTAAAAGCAATCTCTTCCATCCCGGCTTTTTTTACCAATCGTTCCAGCTTCTGCAGCAGATTCATTTTAGGCGTTGCCCGCAAATTAGTGAAAAAAACTTTTGATGCTCCCACAAAAATCCCCCTTATTCCGTCATAACGCGGCCGGCCAAGCGGCATCGGCACTTGCAAAACCGCAATTTTGCTCAAATTAAATGATAGATAACAATGAGTGCTTTTACAAGTACTTACTTTTTTGTTGCCTAGTACCCGTTTGCATACCATTGCAGCCTTCCGGCCCTGCCAGCCGCCGGGAAGCCGGTATAGCCTCAATGCACTTTAGTCGTATACATGGTCGCCAAATAGGCTTTACCTGTTGCCGTTTTAAAGTACTTATCCCCGATAGCCTGTATCTGTTCTGGGTTAAGATCGTCTTCAAAAAAATTAACCAGAAAATCAGCTTCCACCAGAATTTGAAAATCGTCACCCGCTATTTGCGAATAAGTATGGTGATGCCCAATAAGATAGCCTATTCTCGCCAGCATTTCCGCCGGCAATGCCATTTCCCGGAGCAGTTCGGCCGCTACCGGCGGGCCCTCAATCTCCTGGTAGCGGCCGGCCGACGAATTATACTTTTGTTCGCTCAGCTTAATACCGATATCATGGAGAATGGCCGCCGCCTCAATAACAGTTTGCGTGGCGGCCGGCACCCCCTCGCATTCGCCGATAGATTTGGCCAGGCCATACACCTTGAGGGCATGGTTGATCCTGCGCACGTCGCCCGCGAAATAGATTATCATCTTATTCATTATGTTGCCTGCACCTGTCATAGCGCTCACTCTGATCACTCCATTTATTTAGTTCTCAAGCTTTAACATTTCGTTGGCCATCGCCTTTTTCCTACACGGCTGGCAGCATTATATCGTTATAGCCCAAAAAAGGTATACGCGGTCGGCAG
Source organism: Bacillota bacterium (assembly GCA_023441125.1). The sequence goes on along the minus strand of JAEZQV010000078.1, from coordinate 1,294 downwards.
AAAAATTGAGATTGGCATGCTTTTTGCGATATATCCGGTATAGTACCAGGCATGACAAGCCGGCTATAGGCCAAAACAGTTTGCTAAAGGAAAGTGACAGGGGGGCTACATGTGAATACAGTTTTATTAATTGGCTGCGAGGTGCTGAAAGCGCAAATTGAAAATCTGGGCGTTATTCCGGCCGATATTATCTACCTGGAACAACTGCTGCATCGCACGCCGGACAAACTAAGGGAAAAGTTACAGGCTGTTATTGATCACGGGGGTCAATATCCAACCATTCTCTTGGCCTACGGCTTGTGCAGCAATGCGGTTCTCGGCCTGCGGGGCAGCAACACGCAGCGTCTGATTATTCCCAAACTGGATGACTGCATCGGGCTGGCCTTGGGATCACGCGAAAAGTATCTAAGTGAATTCCGCAAGAATAGCGGGACCTATTACTTTACCGCCGGTTGGGTTAACGGCGCGCCGGACCCGCTGAAAGAGTACTGGCAGAATATCGAAAAATACGGTGAGGAAGACGCCCGCTGGATTGCAGCCGAAACACTCAAGCATTATACCCGGGCGGCACTGATAAAAACCAATGACGGCAGGGATACCGTAGCCGCTGATTATGTCAGGCAGTTCGCCGCTTTTTTCCGGCTGCACTATGAAGAAATCGCCGGCTCCGGCGATTATTTGCGCAGACTGGTGTATGGTCCCTGGCAGGATGATTTTGTAATTGTAGATAATGGCGCGGTAGTGGCCGACAGGCTTTTTGTTTACTAAAAATATGTTTTATACATGCGTATTAACCGTGGATATTGGCCCACGGTTTTTTTGTTAATATATTCTGCTGCGCTATGCACTGCCGGCAATTCCAATCGGCGGCAGCGACTGACAATATAACAGGGTATGAGGCATCTGCCCCATACCCTGTCGGCAACGACTGGCCAGCGAGGTAATATAAACGTCAGCATAAAATCAGCAGCAAACTTACAGAGTGCGGATTTCCTCCAGGCGTTTGCCTTTGGTCTCCACACCAAAAACAAGCGTTATTGTGCCGCCAATAAAAAATATGGCCGCGCCGAGATTAAACAGGCCGCTGTTGCCTATGTACGGCAGCAGTAAGCCGAACAGGGTAGGGGCAATCAGCGAACCCATTCTGCCTGCGGAAGAAGTCGTGCCGCATCCGGTGGAACGGATTCTTGTCGGGAATACTTCCGAGGCATACGTGTAAATGAGCGACCACATACCAAACATGAAGAACTGCATACAGCAGCCGAAAATAAATATTTCGGTAAGTGTTTTCGAC
>JAEZQV010000071.1 GCA_023441125.1 Bacillota bacterium | reverse complement strand
GCCGCCGAAGAAGCCATGTGGCGGACCGGGACGGATTTTCATGACAAGGAGTCGCTGGAGATTCTCAAAAAGGCAGGCTGCTGGGTCGACGGCAAGCGGGTCCGGATTCCGGCCAATATTACCGAACGGTGCCTGCGGAGCTGTCAGAAGCACGTTGTGCTGTGCAATAGCCGGACGGGAGCGCGGGAACTGTTTGTAGAAGGCAATAATGCTTATTTTGGTTCGGGCTCCGGCACTCCGTTTACCCGCAACCCCTTCACGCAGGAGAGACAGCGTTCTAACAGACAGACTATAGGCTGGGCCACCAAAGTGCTCGATGCCTTACCCAATATTGATTTTGCCATGTCGCTGGGGCTTGTCCAGGATGTGCCCCTGTTAATCTCAGACCGCCATGAGTTTGAGCAGCAGATCTTACACACCGCTAAACCGATTATTACCGTTTGTAACGACCAGTGGGGCCAGGAAGACGTCATTAAGATGGCGGAGATTGTGGCCGGCGGCGAGGAAGAACTGCGCAGGAACCCGTTCATCTGCCTGTATGTTGAACCGATTTCGCCGGGCGTGCACTGTCAGGAAGCCTGCCAAAAAGTGGTTCTGGGGGCTAGGAAAGGATTGCCGACTATTTTTACCCCTTGTATTATGGCGGGAGGAACGGCGCCGGCGACGATGGCCGGGGTCATGGTGCAGGGGTTGTGCGAAAGCCTGAGCGGTATGGTTCTGAGTCAGTGCGCCCGGGAAGGCGCCCCCTATATCATGGGCGGCGTGTACACGGTACTTGATATGGGTTCAACCATCTTCTCCTACGGGGCGCCGGAGCTGCACCTGCTGTTAGCCAGCCTGGCTGATGTCGCTCATTATCTGAATATTCCGATGTTTGGTACGGCGGGCTGCACCGACTCCTGCATTATCGATGAGCAGGCAGGCATTGAGGCGGCTCTGTCCATCGCAATGACCAATATGTCGGGGGCCAATCTGAATCATGATACCGGTTACTCGGAATACGGGACGACTTCCAACCTTGATCTTGTGGTGATCGCCGATGAAGTTATGGGTATGGCCCGAAGATTAACCGGCGGTATCCGGGTGGATCAGGAAACGGTAGCGCTCGAGGTGATTGAACAGGTTGGCCCGGGCGGCAATTTTGCGGATGAGGACCATACCGCAGAGCATTCAGCGGAGAACTATGTGCCGCGGCTGATCAATCGCGCCGCGCGCAGCATCTGGGAAAGCGCGGGCGGAAAAACCCTGACCCAGGTAGCTAATGAAAAGGTTCGCGATATTATTAATTACCATGAGCCTGTTCCTCTGCCGAAGGGCATTGCCGCCAAGATCAGAGATATTGTGGAAAATGCTGTCGGCCATATGCCGGGTGAAGACGAGTAAGCTAATCAAGGGTGTTAAATAAAGGATATTCGTTAGAAGGGCAAGACTAAATTAAAAGTTGGTTAACAATGCCAGAGGGGGAGCGAACCCCTCTGGCATTGTTAAACCTTAGGTTGTTGTATGCAGCGCTAATAATGATGATCAACATCTGCCTGTGTACACTGCTAAAGAAATGGCTGAAATGAGAAAATACTTTCAGCAAAGCGGAAGGGGGCATATATTAAACAGCGTTTTTTAAATTAATCTGGCAAACCTTCTACAGTTTAAATTTACTTACGGCTTGCGTCAATTTTTCCGCCATTTTGGCCAAAGCCTCGCTGGCGGCAGCTATTTCTTCCATGGATGCCGCCTGTTCTTGTGTAACCGCTGAAACCGTTTGGGTTTGACCGGCAGTATTCCTGTTTATGCCATCAATATCTTTTATGGCGGCAACAATATCCTGGCTGCCGCAGGCAACTCGCTGCACCGTATGCGTAATTTTGCTCACCTGTGCCGACACCTGATCAAACAATGTCACAATCTCGGCAAAGGCACGGCCTGCATTATTGACAACTGCCGCCCCGATCTTTACCTCGCGCGTGCCCTCATCCATGGCCGTAACTGCACTGGTAGTCTCACTTTGTATTTCGCCGATTAAACCGGCAATCTGCTTGGCGGCTTCCTGGGACTGCTCCGCCAGTTTGCGGACTTCTTCGGCTACTACCGCAAAGCCGCGCCCTTGTTCACCGGCACGGGCGGCCTCAATAGCGGCGTTAAGCGCTAAGAGGTTGGTCTGACTGGCAATACCGGCAATGGTGTCGACAATTTGGCCGATCTCTTTGGAGCGTTCCCCCAACTTAACCACAATCTGAGCAGAATGTGTCACTTTTGTCTCAATAGCAACCATCTGCCGCACTGCTGCCTCGACTGCTTCGCCCCCTTCCTGTGCAGCGCCTGCTGCTTTCCCGGAAGTTACCTCAACTATGCCGACATTATCGGCAACATGGTTGATCTCGCTTGCCATGCGCTCAACAACAGCAGTAGCTTGGTGAATAGCGCCGGTTTGCTGCTCGGTACCGGCTGCCACTGCCGTGATGTTCAATGCCGTTTGGCTTGCTCCTTGCGCCGACTGCTCGGCGCTTGCCGTCAGTTCTTCTGACGAAGACGCCAGCGTCTCCGCCGATTGCATGACCTGTACCATCAGATTGTGCAAGTTGCTGGACATTGTGCTAAACGCCGTTGCCAATTGACCGATCTCGTCGTTGGCTGCCTGTTTTTCCCCGACATCGCTAAGGTCACCGGCTGCGACCCGATTCGCGGTTGCGGACAACTTTTGTATTGGCTTGATAATGCGGTGATTGACAAAATAGGATAAGGTGAAAACAAATAAGAGAACGGAAGCAATCATCAATATGATATTAAAATACATCAGCCTGTTCAAGCCCGCAAAAACCTCATCAGTTGGATAAACCAAGAGCAGTGTAATGCCTGTATCTCCTACGGGAGAATACACGACGTAATTATCTTTTACATGCATAATTCCTGCTTTGCCTGATTGTAGCGCTGTTTCGCCTAATGCCTGCCAATCCTTGTCGGCCACTTCCGTAAGTTTTACTGATAAGTCTTTAGTCAGCTCAGTTTTAGTGCCGGTATAATTGCCAATCACCCAGCCGGCTCTGGTAAGGGCGAAGGCATACCCGTTCTGGCCCACACGAATGTCGGCCAGCTGCTTCTTAAAAATGTCTAAGGTGAAATCCGCTTCGGACACACCCAAGCGCTTACCGTTTTTTTCTATCGGGTGAACACAGGTTACCCATATCAGATTAGCATCGCTCTGATCTACATATGGCTCTGAATAATCAACCGGTTTCTGCGAGTTAATACCTAATTTATACCACCCTTTAGCATGATAATCCACTACGCTATAGTCCCAGGTTAAAATCGGTATGCCGTTTTTGTCCTTCATTATATACGGAAAATGATTTTTCGTATCCGGCTGATAACTGTACGGTTCAAACGCTATGCCGGCACCGGCAAAGGTCTTGCTTTTTTGTACACTTCTCATAATATAATTAACTACAATATCTTCCCGGTACTCCGTCATAGTTGCAATCAGATTACCCAGGTTTATTGCTTCATTGGAAATCTCTTTGATTGGAATATACAATGACGTTGCCTCTTGCAAAGCCTGCAGCAATAGCTTTTCTTCTAGCTGGGTTACTGTATACGCCCTGATTTGTGTTGACGAAACATACGTCTGAATACTAAAAACCAAGAGGGTAATGCCGGCAACGATGAGGATAAAAAAAGATCGGATACTTTTCATAAGCTTCTCTCCTCTAAAAAATTTGCCCTTATACTTGATGTAAAATATGCTAAAAGGACAGCGAAAATCGGCTGCTTTAACCAGTAAAATAAGTTTCCAGATAAGCGACAAAAAGCTTTTGGACCGGTGATAACATCATTTCTTTTTTGAAAACAAGATGCAATTGCCGGACAAAGGCATGCTCAAGATCATATATCTGGATTTGGCCAATTTTTTCATAGACAGTGGCAGCTACTTTGGAAACGAAGGATACCCCCAGCCCATGGGACACAGCGGATAGAATACTCAGAGTGTCGTGGAAGTAGGCCACAACATTCAGATTTTGGATAGAAACGCCTTGTTTATGCAGCAGTTGCTCCATTTCCACGTGGATGCCGAAACCGTCTCCGCGCATCACACGCATCACAAAAGGCTTTTGCCGTAAAAACAATGCCAGGTCGCGATGCATCTCCGCTTTGTTAATTAGCATAGCCTTGGGGGCAATCAATACCAGCGTGTCACGATAGAAAGGAACCGTTAGCAAACGGCGGGAATTGACGCTTGTACCTACTATGCCGAAATCATAGCGGTACCCCAAAATACCTTCCACGACCTGCAGGCTGTCTGCCTGATGGACATGAAACACGATATGAGGATACTGTTTTCGAAATGCCGTAATGATTTCCGGCAGCAGGAACTGCGCGGGCACCGCAGAGGCTAAGATGCTGATTTCCCCACTCACTTCCGGGGTAACCCTCTTGACACTGCTGATCGCTTCATCGCGCAGGGCAAGGATACTTTTGGCGCGGTGAAACAGCTCTTTACCTGTTGGGGTTGGATAAACCGCCTTGGTAGAGCGTATCAGCAGCTGCGCCCCGATCTCATTCTCCAGAGAATTGATGTGGGCGCTGATGGTCGGCTGCGACAAATAGATCATGTCGGCTGCCTTGGAAAAGCTGTTGTGCTGAACCACGGCGACAAATGCTTCCAGTTGTTTAATCTCCATCCTTGCTACCTCCTGCAAAATCCGCGCAAGCGCCTGAACAAAGCAGTTCGCTTCTGTTTGGTACTGTTGTCTTACTAATCCCCGGGCTTGCTTCTGCCAGAGCGGCTACAAGCAACGCCAAAGGCCGTCAATGTTCAATAAACACCGCCAGCAAGTATCCCTTCCCATCTTCAAACATGCAGTGTTGCTGGGAACACTATGGCCACGCCCACGGTTTCCGCCCACAGTGCGGTCGCCGGGGCGGGGAGCCCGTCCTTGGCGCGAGCATGATGACTTTTCTGTCTTTCAGCAACATTACTTGATTCCTCCCAGCATAATTTTATTTTAACAGTGGCGGCTGGTGCTGCTACTGTTAAATATACGTATGAGTCCCCGGCATTCGCACGGCTTCCATTCTGTTTGTTGTCATAACGTTTTTTTGTGACGGAAGCATAAGGAAATCGAACCCACCTATGGCTATTCGGCCGCACGGTTTTGAAGACCGGTAGGCCCACTCGGCGACAAGTATATTTTAATTGTAATACTATTTCGAAAATTCCACACAAATTTTCTGTTTATTTCGCTGCTTTTGGATCCTGCGCGCTTACAACTAAAGAGGGAAAGTCCGTGAAGATCGCTATAAAATAAGTGATATCACGGACCTTTTTTATTTAGGCTCCTGGTTATTTCCGGAAAGTTGTATTACCGCATTACATCAAATAATATTTTATAAATATTATCAGGTCTTTCCTCATCATATAGCCAAACCAGCGGTTTGGTACGCTTTACCTTATACCCCCAGTCGATAGTCACGGCAGCGATTCTATTAAAATTTTTACTTGAAGAATTTTTGAAGTGTAAGGATATCTTAAGCAGGCGCTTATTATCATCTTTGGTAAGTTCAAACTGCTCTAAAATTTGGGCCTCTGCATTTTTCTGTAAATATTCGAAAATTTTTACTTGCTGTCCAAGTGTGTGTTGCAATATGTCCCTGAGACTGCAGTATACACCATTAAATCGACTGTTCATTTTACACCGCTTTCTCAAATTTCTCCTTTAGAATTGGCTAAGAACTGAAATTAGTCAACAACTATAAAAAAATATATACGCTACTATTTCTCATGCTTTTTTTATCGTGGGTACTTCATGTTCAGATAGCGCAAGGATCTCACGGGCAATAGTCGACATTCTTTGCATAATCTGCGTAGCCTCACAATTGGCCTCTTTAGTAACTTTTGCATTTACCTGAGTATGCTTGTCCTCAGTCTTACCATCGACATTTTCTTTAGCTACAGCAATCACCAGTTTACCATTAATGTTTTCTAACAATGTTTAGACCTCCTTGCCATTGCTAATTATTCTGTCACTGTTTTTGATTGCTATATGGTTCTTAATCACGCCAATAGCTAGTTGAAAATTTTTTTTAGTCTACCAGAATTTATTTATAAATTCTGGTGGGTTACCACCTCCAGTTTAGGCAAAATAACTTAGTTTTTTTTGTATCAGTACATTAATAATTCTAATTTTAAATATGCAATTTTTATGCCAGTTAGTTAATGGGATGATTGCGGTATAAGCGCTTAGTCCAGAAGGGGCTGCAGATAAAAAATAAAACCCTGGCGGAAAAAGCCAGAGTCGTGATCACGCATTTCTATTTTTTCGTCAGCCGTTGGGCTGTTTGTTCGTCATAGCGTTCAACCCAGAAGGCACGGGGCTACCTGCTATTGCCTGCGGGTCTGGCCAGCCGCCGATTTTTTCGGAGAGCCGTACAAAACATTGATTTTTAAGTTTTATAGTCAGCGGACTTTATTTCTAGTTTGCGAAGCCGGTAATGCAGGTCCTGGCGCGAGATAGCCAATTGTCTGGCACTATCGCTTACATTGCCGTTATGTATTTTTAGCACGCCGCGAATCAAATCTGCTTCACACCGGCGCAGATACTCGACCAGCGGTATGGACGTGGGTATTTCTTCACTGGGAATATGGCCTGGAGGTGAGTTGCTTACAGAGTTGTTGAACATGCGTTTGGCTAAAAAGGACGGTAAATCCTCAATGGTTAATTCTGATGCTGTATTCTCCACAACACTCATGGCACTTTCAATGGCATGCTCCAGTTCACGGACATTTCCCGGCCAGGTGTAGAGGGAAAACAGCTTTAACAGTTCCGGCGTGAGGTTTTTTATATTCAGGTGCAATTGCTCATTGAAGCGGGCAACAAACTCCATGGCGAGCGGCGGTATGTCTTCCGGACGTTCCCGCAAAGGGGCAATGTGTAAAATGACTGGTGTTAACCGATAAAGCAAGTCATCCCGGAACAGATCTTTGCTGA
>JAEZQV010000446.1 GCA_023441125.1 Bacillota bacterium | reverse complement strand
GACAATTTATGATGTTCTGGAAAATGTTCCAGGCGTGAACACCCGCATGTATGGCACCGGTGTTGGCTATGAACTGTCGGCTTATTCTGCGCCGACGATTCGTGGTGCGGCAACAATTGTTTTAATTGATGGCGTAAATCAGGGGATAAATCCGACATTTCGTGGCGGCGCTTCGGAATTGGATATGAAAGATATTGAAAGGATTGAAGTTTATAAAGGTTCTGCTTCCACGATTTACGGTGCGAATGCCGTTGGCGGTGTTATCAATATTATTACAACCCGTCATCAGACAAAAGCGAAGACGACGGTTGGTTATACAACCGGCAGTTATGATTATAATGATTTGAGCATCAGCAATCAGGGGGCAGAAGAGAAAAGTTTTTGGTATATCAGTGCTACGAAAAAAAGTCAGGGTGATTACAAAGACGGTAACGGCAAGCTCCATGATACAAATTTAGATGTCAAGGATATGAATCTCAAATACGGTTATGCGGTCAACGACGTTACGGATGTTATTTTAAAATATTATTCAAATCGCCATGATATAAATTATACGGAAGGTTATGGCAATTATGACATGCCGCTTTATGGTTTTCATAACCTTAGTGCCGTAACGATGATTGTTGATTATAAAAACAAAGAATTGACGGAAGGCAACCAGTTTTCAATCATCCGTGCCCGCATGGACAGTGAACGCCATTCTGGTGCTACGGTACCTGGCGTTACCCCCCAGAACGATGATACGGATGTAACAAAAGTGGCGGTCAGTAATCGCTATTTTCGACAGATTGATGAACGGAACCGTATCAGCACGGGCTATGATTACAGTACGTATAAAGCAGTTGGGGCCAATCGTCTGAGTGAAAGTGCTGTTTATCTGCAGGATGAATTCCAGATTGATAAAAAATTGAAGTTTACGGCCGGTGTACGCCGTACAATGCCGAAAGAGTATGAGTATAATACGTCCAAGAGCTTTAATTTAGGTTATAAAGTCAACAGCCGCTTGAACTTATTTGTCAACTCTGCGGACTTCTATGTTCCCCCATCGGAAGGACAAGTCTTTGGTAATTATCTCTATATTCCTAATTATGATTTAAAGCCTACTTCCGGCAAAACAAATGAAATTGGTTTCAATTTTAATATCGATAAGAGCACGCAAATTACTGCCGATGTCTTCAGGCGTAATGAAACCAACGCTTTTACCTACAAGCTGGTTGGGGGAGGGATGCGGCAATACATTAATAACCCAAACGAAAATATTTATAATGGTTTTGAATTCAATATGACAAAGAAATTTGATAAAAATCTGTCTGCTGATTTGGGTTATTTTAGAATGTGGTCAGGAGACAATCCGATTGTTGTTTCGACGCCGGCCGATATTGCCACACTGGGAGTTTCCTACAGGCAAGATAAATACGATTTTGGTTTGAAAGGAATTTGGCGCCATGATATTTGCCGGCCAACATCAATCCCTGCCGGTATAAAATATTTACCGGAAGAGACTTTCTGGGTTTGGAATCTGAGTGCAAATTATCAGGCCAGCAAAGATACTAAATTATTCGCGAAAGTCAATAACTTGTTTAATCAATATTACATGCCTGTCAGCATGTATAATTCGGCCAACCTTACGATCGTTGATCTCAGCGCCAAGGGCCGTAACTTCCTGCTTGGCATCGAATATTCATTTTAAAAGTCTTAGGCGAAGCTGGGGATTCGGCGGAAAAATACTCAAACAGCTGCACAGAGTATAGGGTTACGGCAGTGGAATAGAAAAGAGGCGAAAAAAAATGCAGGCAAAGCAAAAGAAAAAACGGCTGATGTTATTGACCGGTTTAGTGACCATGGCGTTGTCCGCCAGTGTTTATGCAGCGCCGGAAGAGAATTTTACCCTGGACCAGGTGGTGGTCACGGCGACGGCAACGCCGGTGGAACTGGCGAAAAGCAATGCGGGTATGATCGTCATTACCGGCGAGGAAATTGCCAGAAATCATTATAAAAGCTTATACGAAATCATGGAGCATGTACCGGGCTTTAATACCCCGCTTTACGGCGATGGCATTGGCTATGAAATATCGGGTGAGTCAGCGCCGGCCTTGCGCGGGTCGGATAAGGTGGTTGTGCTGGTAGACGGCGTTCGCCAGAATATCGGGACGTCTTATAAGGCAAATGCAGTCAATTACAATATGACTGACATCGATCGCGTAGAGGTATTGCGTGGTTCGGCTTCCGTACTGTACGGCGCGGATGCGGTCGGCGGGGTCATCAATATCATCACCAAACGGTATGGAAAAATCACGGCGCCGGCCCAAGCGTCCGCACTGAAGTACACTACCGGCGATAACGGCTATAATGTTTATAATCTGGGCACGAACGGAACAGACGGCAAAAGAAGTTACTGGTCTGTCAACTGGCAACAGAAATACAGCGGTGATTTTACGGACGGGAATGGCAGGGAAAACCCGCGGGACCTGGATGCCAACGATATAGAATTGAAGTACGGTTATAAAGCGAACGACAATACCGATATCATTATCAAATATCAGCGCCACCGGCAGGATATGGATTATGCCAGGATTTACGGCGATATTGTCTTTCCCTGGAACGGTCATCTTAATTTAAGTGCCTTGACTTATATTGTTGATTATCGTAATGCTGACCGGACGGAAAGCAACCAGTTCTCTGCCTATCACGGCATTGTAGACAGCTGGCGCACCGGCAGGTATATCTCCGGTTGGAAAAATGCCAGTGACCATGGACAAGGGTATACCTATGCCGCTACTAATGAAATCACTAATTACAGCGCATGGAATCTCAGCGACCGGTACTATAAGCAGCTTAATGACCGGAATCGTCTGGCGGCGGGCTTGGAATACACAAACTACGATGCCGGTACGGCGGTATTAGCGGAACAAGCCATCTATTTGCAGGATGAGTTCCAGCTGGCTGACAAAGTGAAATTTACCGCCGGTGTGCGTCACACCCGGCCGAGTGATTTTGATGCGAAAACGATTACCAGCTATAACCTGGGCTATGCGGCCAACGATAACGTAAATCTCTATGTCAGCTCCAACGGTTTTTATCAGACCCCGACAGTGGCGCAGATATTCGGCAATGTGCAAAATGGCGGCGGTTACTATGGAAACCCTAATTTAAAGCCAACCAGCGGCCGCACCGATGAACTCGGCATGAATTGGCGGATCAATAAAAATTCAAATCTGCAGGCTGATGTATATAAAAGAAGCCAGACCGATGCTATCGCGGCCTATGCGCAAGGGTCAGCCACAAATCCTTCCTATTACTGGAATATTCCGGGAACGGTTGATACAACCGGCTTTGAAATCAGTTATAATACGGAATTAGCCCGCAATTTATATTGCAGCGTGGGCTTCGCCAAAATGAATGCGGAAGACGAAAGCACCATTGTCCGGTATGCAAAACGGCAGGCGAATGTCAGCATGACTTACAAACGTGACAAATACGATATTGGTATTCAGGGGATAGGCCGATTTGATGTGGTGCCGACGAGCTCATTTCAAACCAATAATTATAAATTTATTCCGGAAGAAAGCTACTGGCTTTGGAATATAAGCACCAATTACCGTATGAACAAGGATACAACCCTATTTTTAAAGGTCAACAATCTGTTTGATCTCTATTACATGCCGATTACCCTGTACAGTAATGTAGTAGATGACCACATGGTTTATATGCCGGCACCGGGACGCAACTATATGCTAGGTGTGGAATTCAAATTCTGATGAAAAGAATATTGACCGGCTTGGTAATTTTGCTTTTAGCCGTTTTGTTGCTGGGGCAGCTAAAGCCGGCAAATAAAACTGAAAACACGGCTGTTCTGCGGATTGGGACGACGATGCCACAGGATGTTTTCAGCATCGATTCGCAGGAGGGTGCTTTCGGCAGAATGGGTTACAATGCATTTGTCCAGGCGAAGTTTGTGGATTTAAACGAGAATCTGGCATTGCAACCGGATTTTATGAGCAAATGGGAAGTCAAGGATAATAGGGAAATTATTTTTACTTACCCAACGAATGCAAGGTGGCATGACGGCTTGCCGGTCACCGGTGAGGATTTATTGTTTACCTTTGATCTGTTGAAAAGAAAACAAGCGATGAGCAGCCGCTTTATTGATTCTGTCGAATTATTGGCTGGCAACCGGCTGCGTATTGTGTTGAACCGGCCGGTTGCCTATGGCTTTTTACGGGAATTTGCGACCTATTTGCAAGTTTATCCGAAACATATCTGGGACAAAGTGGACAACACAGTGCAATACAACGGCCAGGATGCGGTGATTGGCTGCGGCCCGTATCGTTTTGTCCGCTATGATGAAACGGCGCGCGTGTCTTATTATGAGGCGGCTCCCGACTATTTCCGGGGCAAAGTTTCCGTCCCTAACGTCGAGCTTCATTCCTTTGCGACCCAGGAAGCGTTATTGGCGGCGCTTAAAAGCGGCCAGGTAGATGCTGTTTATGATTATAGCGCGCCCATACGGCCGACGCTGATTGGCTGGCTGCAGGGGACGGACAACATCAATCTGGGTGAAAGCAGCAATACGGGCAACTATATGCTGACTTACGGCTTTAACAGCAACAATACCAGCCGGCTGGTACTGCGGCAGGCCATTACCAATGCCTTGGATTATGCGCTGATGGCCCAAACGATAGCAGGCCCGTATGGCGAGATAGCCGGGCGAGGCCTTATTTCTCCGGGCAATACAGGCTTTGATCCGCAGATTCCCCGGCTGAATCAGGATATCCCTTTGGCCAAGGAAGCGTTGGCGCAGGCGGGCTACATCGATATTGACCAGGACGGCTACCGGGAAGGTCCGGCCGGTGAACCAATCGATCTTTTAATTACCCCGGGTTATGTTAATTCCAAAAGAGAAGTCAATTTGCGCCTGGCCGAAATTATTAGCCGCAATTTGCAGACAGTAGGCCTGCGTTCCCATATTGATTATGTTGCTGCCAGAAATAAAAGCGCCTGGCAGGGACGTATCCGGG
>JAEZQV010000399.1 GCA_023441125.1 Bacillota bacterium | reverse complement strand
CTGTCTAGGAGGTCCTGCAGCGCGCCGACCGCGCTGTCGGCCACCTTGAGAGCGGCCGACAGCTGGCCGATGGTCAGCAGGCCGGAAACACTGTTGGCCAGCGAAAGGAAGGACTGAAAATAGTCTTTGCTGACATAAGCCAGCAAGGCGGCGTCGACAGACACCGTGCCGCCGCGGTACGGCACCAGGTTCGTCAGGGAATAATTGAGCTGCACGCCTTTGCCGAGGGCGCTTTCATTCAGGTTCAGCGCCAGCGGGCCGGCCACATTCGGCAGCTGTTGGGCGGCATTGTCGCCGAAGCGCAGGCTGACGACCGAGGAAACCACCGGCACCAGCCTGCGGAACAGCTTCCGGTCGTCTTTTAAGAACATTTCCGCCAGGCGCAGGCGAAAATAATGCTGGCCCTCCTGGAACACAAGCTTCTCCACGTCGGACGCCACCGGCGCATAAACATAATGTTTGGCTTCTTTCACAAACAAACTGGCAAACCAGTCAATAAGACTCATACCGTCCCCTCCTTCGCCCGGCGGCCAAACCGTATTCGCTGCCGCCGGCGCTGCTATTTTTAATCTCTTCAATCCATTCTCACCGGCCGGCAGCATTTATCTTGCGGTATTAGCCGCCTGCCGCTTCCTGATCGTTCTTGCCATTTTTTTTTCAATAGATTATAGTATAGATAACAGCCTCGGCCGCAGGAGGGTAAAGAGCTATGATGCGCTCCGTCAACCGGATGAACGACTACGTATTTAAACGTATATTTGGTTCCGAAGAGAACAAAGATATATTACTGAATTTTTTAAACGCCGTACTGAATTCCCAGCCCAGCCAGGAACTCACCACCCTTGAACTTCTCGACCGGGAAATCGACGCCGACTTTCTCGGCGATAAATACGCCCGCCTGGATATCCTGGGCCGTACCGCCGCCGGCACGCTCATCAACATCGAAATTCAAATCGTTAACCAGTACAACATTGAAAAACGCACCCTCTTTTACTGGGCCAAACTCTATCAGGGTCAGCTGCAATCCGGCCAAAACCACACCCTGCTCAAGAAGACTGTCACCATCAATGTACTCAATTTCAACTGCTTGCCGGACAAGGAGCGCTATCATCATACCTTCCATATTCGTGAAGACGACACCCATCAAATCCTCAACGACGATCTGGAAATTCATTTTCTGGAACTACCAAAGATGTTATGCCGCACGGCTGCACCTCAAACCCGGCTGGAAAAATGGCTCTTATACCTCAATAATGCTGAAGGTGAAGAAATGGAGGCAATCGCCATGAGTGAACCAATGATCAGAAAAGCCCTCACCTGCGAGCAAATATTCACCAAAAGCGCCCAGGAACGACGGCGCTACGAACTGCGCGAGAAAGCTATCATGGAGGAACAAACGCTGCTCCATGGCGCCAAAGCCGAAGGTAAAGCCGAAGGCACCAAAGCAACGGTTGCTTTGTATCTGGAATTAAAATTCGGCACCCAGGCGGTCGAACTCATCCCGCTTCTGGATTCTGTCGCCGGTTCAGACACCTGGGACCGGATTACCGGCGAAATCTTTTCCGCCCATACACTGGATGAAGTTAAGAATCTTTTACAAAAATAGCGGGCCGGCCACCGGTTAATTTATAAAGTGGAAGCAGACAGCAGCCAAATCGTGCAGTGCCGTCATCATTATGATTAGCGCGGACTCGTGTTGTCCGGACAGGACGCCTTCAGCGGCGTCCTGTTTTATTTCTTCGGTTCGATTTTAAAAAAGGCGTTATACGCAGCGACCACCTGATTGGCGCCCTGGATGGCGGCGTTGCGTTCCGCAATAACCCGGTTGGCGTCGTTGGTGGCTGCGTCAATATAGCTTTGCGCCGCTTTTAAGTACGCGTCCACGGCGGCAATATAGGCGGCGGTGGCTTTGGCGTCCTGCAGCGAAGCCGGCGGCACCGGCACGGGCGGCAGCTTGTCCCTGGCGGCCGGATACCCCACAGCCAGGTTGGTGGCCGCTGTGTCGGCAGGAGCCGGCGCTTGGGGCTGTTCCTCCGCCGCCAAAGCCAGACCGGCTGTGCTCAGACAAAATAGGACTGCAACGATATAGGCAACTTTTTTCACAGGCTTCCCCCCCCTAGTTCTGTACGGCTTCCTCTGCCCAGATTTTGCGCATGATCACCGGGTACTCCTCCGCCAGGTTCCGCAGGATGACGTCCAGGGCCAGGCTGACCAGCTGCGGCTCAAACTGCTCCGGCACAGCCGTCAGGCAAACATCCAGAATCAGGGCATTGTCTTCACTGATAAAATATTTAAAACTCTTATAGGTCCGGTTCAGTTCATTGACATAGTTAAGAACATGTAAGGTGTTCGGACCCTGAACGGCCGCCGCTACGACCCGCACCTGCAGCGGCGCATGCAAAGTGTCGTCGGTAACAAACATGACCGGCAGTTGCTGGCCGCCAACCTCCAGATTGGTGCGAAAGATAACGGTGTGCACTGCGTCGTTCATTTCCTGTACACCAAAGCAGGTAATCTGATTGGCGGTTAAAAACTCCTGAAACTTGTCCGCTTTTATATTGCTGTTTTGCATATGGGTCTTTCCCCTATCCTGTCTAAATTTTCCTGTCGGCCATTACCGGCCTGGTTACATGCCGAATTGGTCGGTGCCAATCCACTCCATGTTTAAAAGCGACCAGAAATCCGTCGCCAACTTATTCAGCACATATTCATACGGCAGCCAGCCGTAGCCGGCGTCGCCCCAGGCACTGCCCCACGAGTTGCGGATGAGGAGGGCGCCGGTGGTTTCCCGGTTGTACTGGGTATTCTTGATTGTAATCGCATCGTCATAGCCAAAGGCCGCCACCGCGTGGCCCCAACTGGCCGGTTCATCGGGACCGGGGCCGGGAATGCCGCCGGGGACATCGGTGGCGGTAAACGAAGCAAAGCCATAAAAGCCGAACATGGCCGGCACACCGGCCGCCAGATACTTTTTCACGCTGCAGAGGACATCAGCCGGAGCCGTACTGGTGCCGGCGGGATCGTGGCAGAAATACTGCAGCGCCTCATAGTTGTCGGCAACCGCATAGACAAAGGAAGTCGGCTCTTTGTCAAAATCAGGAACCGTATCGGTATACGGCCAGTATTTCTCCGGCGGCACGCCACACAGGGCCAGGGCCCCCATGGTATCCCGGATATACGCTCCCTGGTCCCCGATTATCCCTTCCAGATTGCGGGCATTCTTATAAATAAACAGCCGTGAAGCGGTGAAATGCCTGCCAAAAGCCCGGTTCTGAAAATATTCAATAATCGCCGCCGCCGCGTGGGCGGTACAGGCCCCCAGCTGGCCCTGCGCCGGCACCGGTGCGCTGCACCACTGGCGCAGATCGGCCTTAGCCGGCAGGGGCGCAGTATCGTCAATTCCCAGCCGTTCAATGGCGGCCTGCAGGTTGGGATGGCATTCGGTATAATCGCGCAAGTCCGGCAACGGCGGCCGCCAGCCAGTGCCTACCGTGCGCTTGTCCGGTAAGACTACCTGCAGTTTCATGTGCTAATCCCTCCTTCATCGGAAGCAGGAGAACCATCCCCTCGTTTTTTCCCTAACCCCTTGCTTCTTTGGGTAAAATGCATTTCCGGTACAACACTTGCAACAGATGTTTCTCATTGCTGTTGTCAAGATACACAATCGGCTTATTATATTTGCCGGCATAGTTTATCGTCCGGTAAAACAAGCTATGGCCAAGGTATTTCCAGTTGATCACAATGATATCGGCTGCCGCCAGTACCGACAGATCAAATTTTACATCTTCGGATGAAATCAGGCTAAAGTTCGGATATTTCGCTTTTAACCTTTGCTGCCAGTCCATTCGCCCGCCGAGGATGACGACGCTAAGCAGCATTATTTTTTCCAATATGTCCGGGCTAAGGTCAATAGCGTATTCACTTTGCTGCTTTTTCGCCATCAACAGCCTGATTAGCACCTGATTGGCTTCCCGTTCCGCATCCAGCTTTTGCTGCAGCCGGGTTATCTCACTCAGGGCCGCGCTTGCACTTTTTTCCAGCTTAAGCTGCAGTGCATTCAGTTTTTTTTGTTTTTCTGCCAGCAACGCTTCTAAGGATGGGGCTTTCTGTGCTTGTGCCAGCAACATTTCTAACTCCCGTTTTTTTTGTCCCGCCTGCACCAGTTCTTCTTTCAGCCTGGTTACCTGAAGCGGCCGGGATAAGGCCTTGCTAGCCAACCGGCTTTGTTCTAAGGCAAAATTCCGCAATCTTTCATATTGGTAAGCGCAGGCGCGGGTGAACAGCACTTGCCTGAAATATTCCAGCGCGGCTTGCTTCAGTTCGGCGGTCACAGTCGCCTCCTCCGGCAGCGAAACTGCCAGCCAGTCAATAGCCGTTCTCAGTTCCTGACGGCTGATAATTACATGTTTGATGGCGCTAATTGGCAAGTCGCCGAAGATTTCCTGCTTAAAGGGTAATACGGGAGACTTTTGCTGATATTCCTGCGTCCAGAAATACTCGTCTAAACTGGCCGGAATTCCTTTCAGTTGTTGCTCGATATATTGCCAAAGCGCAGTTGACAGTTCTTTTTGCAATTTCGAAAGGACCGGTGGCTTTTTGTTCAATTTTCGGTGCATCCGTTCCTGTTCGTCCCGGTAAACCATGACATACTTACAAAAATTCTCGTCTTGTTCCGTAATCGTTTTACCACACAAATTAACCAGAAACCAAAACATCGGAAAATCTCCGTCTAAAGCATTACTGGTAGTGATATCCTTGGGAGAAACCCCCGGCGGCAGCTTCGACAGATTACGCAATTCGCACTCGGTTGGTTTTCTGCCTTTTTTCATCATTTTTTTCCAGAGCGCTGCTAACGGGACGGCCGGACCGCTGGCCTCTACGTAACAATAAAGCTGTCGCCAGCATTTTTTCAGCAATAGCTTCAGGGCTGTAAGCGCCGGCTTGCCGGACTCTTTTCCATCCAGGGCCGTCATAACAAGATCAGTGGCTTTTTGGCAGTAGATTTCCGTCAGAACATCACATTCCCGGTAATAACAGTTATAACCTGCCGTTTTCGGCGAAAACGCTCTTGCAATAGGTATCCGGCTGTTGGCGTAAATACAGTCCAGTTCGCGCCGGGCAGCCGGATTCTGGGCGATGCTTTTGGCGACAAAGGGGATCAGATCAATTACGATTTGCCCATCTTCTTGTTTCATGGCTGCTGCTCTCTTTAGCTTCGTTTTCTCAGGCCTGAACCAAAACGAGTTGCGCCGGGTCAAGCCCTTCTTTGACATACAGGAACGGCGTATTTTCCTCCGCTATGCCTGTCAGCATGAGCGCGGCTTTGGCCTGTTCAAACGCATTTTTCAAGGATTTGCCGAAGCCGAGGGCGGAATAGAACTGAGCGGCAAACACCCTGGCCGCCTCATCGCTGATGGCCCGCTGCATACCAATGGCCGCTTCTACATAGTTGACAACGGTTTTAGCCTCATCGTCCGAAAAACAGACATTGAAAAATACCAGGCGGATCATATCGGAAGCGCTCAGCATAACCTGTACGATAGCCGCTAAGGGAACAATAGCCGGGTTACCATCCTCGCCCTGCAACACCAGCCCGTCACTTTCCGCGCCGTGGCCGCTAAAATGCACAATTTGCGGTTTCACTTCATTGATGGCCTGCAGAATGTCCAGCGGCTGTGTCGCCCAACGGGTAACGAAATTGATGGCGTCCCGGTATTCGGATTTGCGGATATTGTCCTGAATATCCCTCACCTCAGCGTCAAGCTGCAGCGGGGCATTCTTCAGAGCATTGGCTGCCAGGAACAAAACCGTTACCTTTTCAGCCGCTTTCTTGGCGGCTGGCTTTGTCCGTTTCGGTTGCTGCCGGCCTTTCTTTTGCTCAGGCTGATCAGCCGCATAAATTTGCTGCTCCAGCCCGGCAACCTCCTGTTCCAGCTTGGCAATTGTCGCTACCAGATCAATTACGCGTTGCGTGTTATGCTTAATATGCTTTTTAGCCGTATCCACCTTATTCTCTGCTACATCGGCCGGAGTTGCTTTCAACGTAAGCGGTTTGGCCGGAAGCGCCTGCGTAAACACCTTGTTATGCTCGGCTATTTGCTGCAGCGCCTGCGCCTTGTCACTTTTTAGCTGGGCCAGTTGAGTCTTTTTTTGCAGAAGACTTTGTTGAAGCTCATCGCTGGATGTCATATCCCGTCCCCCCACTTTCTCTATTCTACAATCAAGTATGACAGGTTATTGAATTCCCTGTTGTGGTGCCGGCTTTGCCTGCTTTGTCAAAAGCCCATAGACGATCATACATTTGAGCAATGGCGGCCATTCTTTTTCCATACCGGTCATTTGGCTGCATTGCCGGATAAACTGGCACAACTCACGGAGAATCGTCATTCCCATCCAGGGGTGCAATTTGATGAACTGGGTCTTTGGTGTCATTTTGATTATTTTTTTCTCATGCAAATAGTTAACCAGTGCATAATAATTCTGTTTTTTTCTTTGCGCTTGGCCTTGTCCCCGGAACCGCTCGATAAACGGCCCGGTGTCGTGAAGCTTGCTCATGGGCCGGAAGTAATCCGGCTGCCGGCTGTCGATAAAGAAACCGTCAAACAATAGGCTTAAAAAGATATTGCTATCGCCGGTGCCAAAGGCGATGGGCCGTCTCTGCTGCCGGTCAAGCAACACGGTATTGCCGAGCGTGTACCAGACAATGGAGGGAAAATACTGCTGAAAGTGCAGCGGTCGTGGAGCATCGGGCAAAAACGGACTGAAACTGGCTGCGACCTGTAAAAACCGATTTAACTCTTTTTCATTATACCTGACCTGTTTATTTTCCGGATCGGTTAAAACGGCGGTTGCCCAGGACGAGATTTTCTGATCGTCAGTCTGCCGCTCTGCCAATGTCGCCGTTTCCAAATGAGCAAAAGCAAGCTCCGGTACGCTCACCATACAATCAACCTCCCTACTGGCTGAAAACTGCCAGAGAAAATTTGGACTGGCAGGCTTATTACCCGCCAGTCCAAATTCACCTGGTTACTGAGAAAGCTTATGGTTTTTTGGCAGCTTTGGCCTTGGCTGCTGCCTCCAGAATCTTCTTCCGTTCCACCAATGCCTCCGGCGACTGCGAAGCAAACGCCGGCGATTGATAGCCGCGAGATACCAGTGTCGGCTGACCGGCACCAAACAGGGTAATCCCGTTTAAATGTCGGGGAGTATGAACGCGGATTGGCGCAGTATCACTGCTCAGATCGTCTGCAGGAATAAGGAATACCTGGGGAATACCGGATGTATAGGTATCATATAGACCCACAGCATTCCCCTGGGCGAACCACAGCCGGTCGGTCGTTCCACTGGTGCTGTTGTAGTAGCGGAGCGTCCAGAGGAAGCCTTCTTCTTCGCTGATTGTAATGATATCACTACCAGGGTTACCGCTTATAAGATTCGTCATTGTGGTTTGATATACCAGTCCGGAGAAATCTGCATAGCCTGAGCTGTAATGCCCGGTCAACAGGTAAACATCGCCGCCATTGCTGATAGCTACGCTTCTGAACTCGTCATCTACGTCGGAAGCCGACAATACCTGAGCTACGCTGGCTCCGTCAGCCGTTTTCAGGCTACCGCCGGTGCCGGTAGTAATAACATGAATAGCCGAGTTGCTGTTATATGCGCCGTCCACCTGCTTGCCGCCGACACTAGCCACAACCAATTTGCCGCCGTAGTATTCCAGGGTGAAGGCATTCTTGCCCACAGTTTTATAGTCGCCGGCGCTGTAAGTCAGCGCACCACCGGTGCCGATGGTCAGGCGAACGACCACGCTGTCAGCATAATTAGGAGTGGTTGCCCAAGGATTGTCCACAGCCGTAAACAGTGCGTACAAATTGCTGCCGACAACCGTTATAGCAACACCGTTGTTTTGCCAAGCAGGCGATGTGCTATTGGGGGGAAAAACGGTAGAACCTTCCACGGTATTGACGAATGCGGGGAAATTCAGCACGGAATCCAAAGGATAACCATTGGTTACCGGCGAGGCTGTGCCATTGGCCGTAATCTTAGCCAATGCAGCATTATCGTAATCTATAACATACAGATGGTCCTGTGCAGCATTGGTCGCTGCGCCGTACACATTGTGCACGCCAGACCAAGTTCTTTGACCTGCGATTAATAACCAACTTGGAGTATTGGTGTTTTCCACTTGAACGGTAGCGTCGCTGCCATAATTATACTGAGCGATCAGCAAGCGGCTGGTACCGGTGGAGCCATCACTGGCAGGAAACCAATTGACAGATACGTCACTGTTTAAACCATAGACTTTATCAAGGTCAAGTCCCGGAGTGGCTCCGTTTGAATCGGTAATTGTCCCCACTGCACCTTCCGGCAGTATAGGCGGTACAGCACTCGAATCTCCATAATTGACTACTGAAAAACCTAACACAGAATTACTATCTGCCATTACAAACTACACCTCCGTTTTTGTTAAATAAAATATAATCGTTTTTACAAGCCTACCAAAGACTAACTTTTGCTTAATACAATGGCAAGCAGCATTCTTTTCACCTCCTCTACTGATCTTATTTCGCCTGGAACATGGATACTGCCTAGCCGGATACTATATTAATGTTGCAATAAAGTATCCTATCAATTTCACCGCCATATAGGTAAGGCGAGGTGATCAATACGGTTTTGTTTAGAAACGATATTGCGTGGTCAGATAATAGGTGCGGCCCTGCTGCGGATAGAGCATAGTTTGTTTACCATAGCCATCATAGTACCAGGTCTGTTCCGGTCCCCGATTGAAGAGATCATTGACGCCGCCGGTGAGTTTCCAGTTGTCATTCAGGTTATAGCGGAAGCCAAGATTGGTAATATTCAGCACCTCATACGTCTTATTCACGGTACCGGTGTAATGGTCTTCGGCAAACAACGAGAGTTTGTCGCCAGGGACCCGGTAGGTCAGACGGATATTACCCTCCCACTCGGGGATATCGGGGATGGGACCGCCGACTACTTGTTTATACTGCGTTTTCCGCCGCTCCGTGTCAGTCCAGGTAGCCGCCAGATCGAGATCCCAGCACTGCCACTTCAGACTGCCGTCAAACTCCAGCCCCTTGGCCACGGCGCTGCCATAGTTGCCGTACCAGGCTGCCAGCTTGTTGTTAAAGAGCAACATCATATTGTCAATATCACGGTGGAAATAAGTCAGGCCGAAATTCGCATTAGCGTTGAGCGCCCGGCCTCGCCAAGTGGCTCCCAGGTCAAACTGGGTGCTTTCTTCCCAGGTTGGTTTGCCTACGCCTTGTTGCTGTATAGTTAACGGCACCGGCCGCAGCCAGGCTCCGTCGCCAAAGATTTCGTAGAAATTGGGGAAGCGGTTATAGGTGCCATAACTGCTTTTTAGGGTCCAGTGTTCATTGATTTCCTTTTTCAGACCCACACCGTAGGAATATTTCCACTTATTCTCATCCGGGGTATTGGTCGACATTTCGATGCGCTCGGCTCGAATAATAGGCGATAAGGTCAGATTTTTGGCACTGTTGAGCGATATATTGTCCTGCAGGTGGAAATGGTACTTGTTGAACTGATAGTGCGGGATGAAATAAATCTCGCCTGTGTTGCCACCGGGGTCAGAGGCGCTGACATCCATGGTTTCATGGGCGTAATCGGCGCGGAACTCCAGGAGGTGGCTGTCACCCAGCTTCCAAGTGCCATCAATGGCTGTGCCGATGTGCTTGCTGCCATAACTGCTCCACAAAGCACCCGGCCAGGTGCCGAGCGTCAGATTGGAGGTATAGTCCTTGTCATATTGCAGCCAATCAACCTGCCAACCCCATTCCAGATTGCCCACTGTCTGCCGTCGACCCATTAACAGGCTTTGCTGATCGACAACTTGGTGACGTCTGGTGGAAATCAGGTCTGCTGCAGCGCTGCCGTCCGTAGTGGCAATATAGTTTTCCGAGGTAGAAGCTGGGAGATACCGGTCGGTTTTAGTCCAGGCCGCCTTGACCAACCAATTGGCATCCTGCCATTTGATTACTCCGTCGGTATTTTGATAGCTGTTGTCCTTGCGGTGCCGGTCGGCCGGGTCAGTAATCCCACTTCTTATGTTGGGGTCTATTTTCGTATAACTAAAATCGCCATCACTCTGGTCACGGTTAACGCCAACCAGCAAACTGCCGCTCCCCAGTGGCGCGGTGTATTCCAGGCTGCCCTGATAACCGCCGAAGGAACGCACGCCCTGAGACAGCGTAAAGCTTTCCTTTTCCGGTTTCTTGGTGACGATGTTGATGACGCCGCCGATAGCCGCGCTGGCAAAGCGGGCCGGGATATAGCCACGGTAGACTTCAATGCGGGCCACATTTTCAACCGGAATGAGCGACAGGTCAACAGCCGCATCGCCGCCCCGGTTCATCAGGACGCCGTCCACATAAACATCAACCTGGGCTGACGAGCTGCCACGAATCGTGGCGGTAGTATACTGACCGATGCCGTTGACCCGGTTAATATGAATACCAGGTACGGTTTCCAGCATTTCCGGCAGCTTTTTCGCCTCGCCTTTAAACTTCTCAGGGTAAACAACCGATACTGTACCAGGGGACAGGTTCTGTTCCCAGTTGGGACGCGGCGCTTCAACGGTGAGGGCCGGCAGGACATATTCGCCCGGCTGCGAGGTACTACTAGTTACCGTCGCCGGTTCATTGCCAGTTGCCGTTGTCTCCCCTACCGGCTGCGTTTTGATGCGACTGTCCGTTGTCTTTATTGCGGGGGTTGCCGGTTCAGGGGCTGTAACCGTTTGGTCACTGGTCTGCGGACCGACTGCTGTCTCTGTCGACTGATCATCTGTTACTGTCATGCTGACTATATCGCTTGTACCGGTCTTAGCAGTAGCTGGCTGTTGTCCGCCGGCCGTTGCCGCATTAACTACAGGTTGTTGTTTAGCCGCTGCTTTTATATCAGCGCCAGGCAGTGATTGCTGTTGCCATGCATGGACACTGCTCATCGGAACAGCTTTTCCTTTGGCACTGGGCAGCCCGCCCCATTTCCAGGCCAGACCGCCGCTAACCTGCCAGTCGGTCCGAACCTTGCCGCCGGTTGTCTTGCCCAGTTCCAGCCACATATCGCTGTCCGGCGACAGCTTCAGATTAGTCCCCAGATTGAATTGATACCAGGTATCGCTGCCATCCGCTGTCGCCACCTGCAAGCTGTCTACTGCATAGGAAGCGCGTACGCTGGCATCCTCGCCGAAGGTATGGAAAGCGGTAGCTTTCGCGTAGACATTGCCTTTGCTGCCGTCTTCACCCAGCGTTTTGCCCAGGGTAACGCCCAAGCGGCCGGTGAGAGTGCTGATCGCTTCCTGTTGAATATTCAAATAATTACTCAGTGTATAGGAAGTGCTGGGAATATTGCCGTAGGATAATCCCACCTGCGGCTCCCAGAACCAGCCATCCTTTAACTGCTGCCGATAGCCGTAGCGGCTGCTCAGTCCCATCGCCCAGGTGTTATAGCCGCTTTTAACGTTGCCTTCGCTGTCATAGAAACTATAGTCATTGGTGAGCCTGGAGCCGCGGACAATTAGATCCAGGTAGTGTCCTTTGTTGCCAACCCAGGTACTGTACAGGCCAAGGCCCTCGCTGCTCAAATCGCTTGTGCCCGACAAGAAAGCGGAATCGGCGGTGATTTTATTAAACATGATGCCGGTATATAGCTTGCCGTTATAAAAGTCACCGGCCCGCCGCTTATCGTAGCCGACCTGTATCCCGTCATAATCTTGCTTGACGCTGCGCCCATCATAGCCGCTATCGCTGGTTAATGAGCCACGGAAGGTATTGACCCAGGCTCCTTCGCGTTTTCTGTCGTCATCTGTTGATGTAGCCTTGCTTACAGTCGCTTGCTCCTGATGCAAGGTATCCAAATGATTAAACAGATTGTTTTCCTCGATCCGCCACAGATTGCGCAGCGAACGGTGCACATCACTGGTCGCCTTAACGGATTCTGACACCCGATTGGTGTTGCCGACGAATTCATAGCCGTTAAAATAGGCGATGCCGGTCGCAGCATCCCAGTAAATGTACGGCGTGATTTCATAGACATATAGCGGCGCGTCGGCCAGCGAGGTTTGACCTTCCACAGTGAAATTTGCATAACCGTTGGTAATCGTCAAAATTGCATACTTATTTTGTGTGCTTACTAAATACTGCCCGCCTGCAGAGGTCTGAGTAGCGTTAAGGAGATTAAATCTATTTTTACCGGCATCACCCATCGTTTCATCATATCCCAGTTGAATATAGATGGTACCGTTCCCAACAGCGTTCGTAATCACGACTTTTTCAACATTATTATTCAATGTGGCCGTTGTCGTAGTGGTAGCTGAATTCGGGCTTAGTCGGAAAACCGTACCGTTGGCCAGAGTGGCGGTGGTAACATACAGTTGCCGTTCTTCGTGCTTGGCTACGGTATCAGCCGTCCCCATACTGAGATTATGGGTGTTATGATAGCTCAGATCTACAATGCCGCCCACTCCCACATTAAGTTCATTGACCTGTATGCGCTCGTTATCTGCATTTTTATTATCCGTAGCATCGTCTGGCTGCCAGCGTCCGTTGGATAGAATAATGACTGAATTATATAAATATAGACCGTTAGTCTGGCCTTTGCGGTTTGCATCAATCTTGCCGGTCGCCAAGCCGGTAGTTACTTTGGTTTCGTTTTGATTGACAACTACCGTGTCTCCGACAACAGTATCCGCATAAACGGTTGATATAAACGGCGAAATCCCCAA
>JAEZQV010000350.1 GCA_023441125.1 Bacillota bacterium | reverse complement strand
GACTGACATTGGCTGCTTTCACCATCGCATCGGCCGCTTCAATTGCGCCGACTACGCCTTTTGTTTCCACCATGCCAAGGGCTATCATTTCGTCTCTGTACGCCATTGTCTTTTCTCCTTTCATTCTGCTTTCGTTTGCCCTGACGGACTGTTACCGCAAGAAAAGCCGCAGCAACCCGCCGGATTATAGCCCTTAGGCCGACTCCGGCGGGTACAACGGTACTGTACCGGTCTTACATGGCAGCAGATTTCGCTGATTGTTCAGGACTCCACCCTTTGGGAATATACTTGAGATAGTTGCGGCCGTACTCGGTCGCTTTGAATTTATGCAGCAGTTTGCCGTCCGCCCCCATGGATAACTCGGTGATTTCAATCATGCCGACGGCTTTCATGGAAGCAAGATGGGTATCAATGGTGGACCGGCGGTATTGTCCTTCTGCGCCGTATTCGGGCCGCAACGCGGCCATAATTTCATTCTCGGACAGTTCCTGCAGTGTGAGGAGATGAAGAATGCGAAACCGCATCGGTAAGGTCATCTACTAGCGCCCCTTTCTTAATTGTTTCTCAACTTAATGAGTTCTTTGGGATTGGCGGTAACCAAAATTGTCCCCAGCGTGATAACGGCGGCGCCGCCGAGCAGTGTCGGGGTGATGGCCAGATCGGTCAGCAGCCAGCCAAAGAAAACAGCCCACAGCGCATAGGAAATATTAAAGGCCATGGCCCGGGCCACACCGGTCATGTTAATGGCCCGGTACCAGGCAAGATAAGACAGTCCTCCCAGAAAGCCCGCTAAGGCAATATAGAGAATGACATTGGACAGGAAGGCTTCCCAGAAGATGATCATCCCGGCGACAGCCGGCAAAACGGCAACAAAATAGACAACAAAAGAGGCCGCTTCCCGGATGCCGATGGCGATATCCGGATCAACCATATCCATGCCGAATGCGGAAAGCACGCCCTCCGCGCCCCAGCCGATAGTAGCCAGCAGTGACAACGCCAAACCAAGATAAAAATTAGGAAAATCGCCTTCCGGGGGAACGTAGCTGACCGTAATGGCCCCGGCTATGCATAAGATAATCCCCAGCCAGACGCGCGGCTGGATTTTTTCCTTCAGTATAAAAAACGCCAGGATGGCGCCTATGGCCGGATACATAGCCGTAATGGAAAGGGCGTAGGATGTGCCGGCCAGATTAATTCCTAAAAGATAGCCCGACATGGCGATCGGACCTCCCAGTAGTGCTCCCAGGCAGACAATCATGCCCGGTTTGGTTCTCAGTGTCCGCGGATATTCTTTCCAGCGCCCGGTAAATAGGTTATAAAAGAAAAGCAAAAAACCGGCAAAACCGTCATGTAAAGCAGCACCGGCAATAGGACCGGCATAAAAAGTGGCTCCGCCGGTAAATGGGGCCATAGCCGTTGCTATCCCCAGAATAACCCCATCCAATCCCCAGGTTGCCCCGGAAATAAGCCCCCAAACCAAACCTGTTTTGGCATGCGACAGTTCATTCTTTGTCTGCAGCTCCTGCAATTGGGCAGTACTCCAATTGGACATATTCTCCCTCCTCTTTCTCCTTCGACCAGTGTACCTACCAAGCCACGGATCAAGCGAATCCGGCCCGGTTAAGCCGCCTCCTTTCCCTGATTTGAAAGAATATTGCAGTGTTCAAACTTCATCTAACTGTTATTCAAGCAAGAATCATGCCATCAGCTTGACCAACGCAATTCATGCCGCCAACCTGATTCTTTACCTGCCTGGCAAGCAAATGAGCCATATGGACTAAATCAAATTCGACTTTATAAGTCAAAATTGCCATAATTTTCTGCACCGTCCAAAAGCAGGGAGGAATTCCCGTACAGCTAACGAATATCTTCTTAGATTGCCTGCTGCTAGTCTCAGCACTACAGCAAACCGTTGGCAAATTTGCTGTTTTAACTTTCCTTGCGGCACCATAACTGGCGTTCCAGAAAAAAGGGAGGTCATCATGCAAACAACACAACTCAACTATGAAATCCTTAAAAACATCCTGGATTATTCGCATGACGAAATCTATGTAACCAATGCCAAAGGAATTGTGCTCTATGTCAATCCGGCTGTTGAAAAACATTGCGGCATCAGAGCCTCAGATATCATCGGCAAAAGTTCCCGTGAGCTTTCCGAAGGTCATTACTGGTTCCCGCGGGTCAGTCCGATTGCGCTGGAACAAAAGAAAAGCGTTACGCTGGAGCAAAAAACCCGGACCGGCAAAACGCTGCTGACAACTGCCACCCCCATTTTCAATAAATACGGCGAGCTTGAATATATCATTGAAAACGCCAGGGATATTACCGAATCAACCGGCCTTAAGCTGGAGCTCAGCAAAAGCAAGGAACTGCTGGACCGGTATCAGATGGAAGTGGAAGTTCTCCGCAAAAAAGAAATGAATATTCCCGACTTCATCACTAAAAGCCAGCGGATGGGCAACCTCTTAGACCTGGTCTACCGCATCTCGCAGGTGGATTCCACCGTTCTGCTGCTGGGCGAGTCGGGTTCCGGCAAAAGCCATATGGCCAAGCACATCCATAAGAACAGCCCCCGGCAGGCCGGACCGTTTATCGTGGTCAACTGCGCCTCCATTCCTTCCGAACTCATGGAATCCGAAATGTTCGGCTATTCCAAAGGCGCCTTTACCGGCGCCAATGCCAAAGGCAATATTGGCTTAATTGAGTTGGCCAGCGACGGCACACTCTTTCTCGACGAAATTGCCGAACTGCCCCTGCGCATGCAGGCCAAGCTCCTGCAGGTTCTGCATGAAAACCAGTATTTCAAGGTCGGCGGCCGGGAAATTCAGAAGGTTAACTGCCGCATTATCGCGGCCACCAACCGCAACCTCGAGGAAATGATCCGCCAGGGACAGTTCCGCGAGGATTTATATTACCGGCTAAATATCTTTGAGATTGAAATACCGCCGCTGCGCGAAAGAAAAGAGGAAATCATCCCGCTGGCTCTGTATTTCCTGGAGAAATTCAATCAAAAATATAAATGTGAGCGCCGCTTATCCGACCGGGTTACGGACTTGTTCCTTACCTATTCCTGGCCGGGAAACGCCCGTGAACTGGAGAATATGATTGAACGGCTGGTAGTCGTTAATAAAGAAACGGTCATTGACGATTTTGATTTGCCGAAAGGCTTTACCGCCGGGCAGCCGGCCGGACAAATGTCTGCCAGTGTTACGCAAAGCGCCGGTTCCGATTTGCTCGGCTCCTCGTTGGAAGAAGCTGTAAATGAATTGGAGAAAAAGCTTATTTTGGATGCCTATCAGGAATTAGGCAGTTCTTATGAAGTGGCCAAATCCTTAAAAATCAGTCAAAGCAAAGCCAGCCGCCTGATCCGGAAATACCTGGCGGCCAATCAGGTATCGTAAGCTGTATAACAGTACAGGATTCACAGTAAGCATTGGCGGTTGAGTTAAACCTTTGATTTTAAGGAGTGAATTTACTTTTGGCATTGCCCCAAAAGTAACAAAAGGTCTAGGCCCAAAGCCTCCAAAAGCTGAAAAGCCGGGGGATATTCCTAAAATCCGTAAACTCGCTACCGCTCAAACAGTACGGATTTTTTAACGGAATATCCCCCGGCTTTTCTCCTGCGGAACGCTTTTTCCGGCAAAGGCCGCGAGGGGTACGGGGGTTGCCGGGGTATCGGGGGCAACTTTTCTAAGGCAGGAGTGAATTTACTTTTGGCATTTCCCAAAAGTAAAACAAAAAGTCTAGGCCCAGAGCCTCCAAAAGCTGAAAAGCCGGGCAGTATTCCTAAAATCCGTAAACTCGCTGCGTGAACAGTACGATTTTTTAACGGAATACTGCCCGGCTTTTCTCCTGCGGAACGCTTTTTCCGGCAAAGGCCGCGAGGCTACGGAAGTTACGCAGGTGCCGGCATAAAGTACTGAGGCCCAGGCGGCCGTTATGCATAAGCGGAGGTTAAGCGCCAGCGGCGCAGCGTTGTATGACGGTCGCCTGGACCGGGTTCTGGTAGGAAACAAAGCCGGGCCGGTGAAAACGCAGTGTTGCGTTTTCGCCGGCCCGGCTTTTACTGGTTCTCTTAAATTAGGCGTTAACATATTCCTTGCAAAGGTCGGTCGCGGAAGCAGCATCCGGCGCATAGCCGTCGGCGCCGATGGCATCGGCGAATTCCTGCGATACCGGCGCTCCGCCAATAATGATTTTTACCTTGTCGCGGAGGCCCTCTTCCGCTAAGAGCTCAATGGTCTCTTTCATCGCCGGCATGGTCGTCGTCAGCAGCGCCGACATGCCTACGATATCCGGCTGATGCTCCTTCACTGCCTCCACAAATTTTTCCGGGGCGGCATCAATGCCAATATCAATAACTTCCAGGCCGCCGCTTTGCATCATCATGGCCACGAGGTTTTTACCAATGTCATGCAGATCGGCTTTCACGGTGCCTAAAACAACTTTTCCCTGACTTTTGATATCTTTTTCAGCGATCAGCGGTTTAACAATTTCCAGACCGGCCCCCATTGTCTTGGCCGACATCAATACTTCCGGCACATACATATCCCCGGCTTTAAAGCGGGCGCCGACGACATTCATGCCGGCAATCAGGCCCTGATCAATAATTGCAACGGGCTCGGTTCCACCGGCAATAAGCAACCTGACCTGGTCTTTCACCTGTTCCAGATTACCGGTAATTACACTTTGGGCAAGATCGTTCAATGATGCCATTCTTCTTTTCCTCCCTTGGTTTTAAATACTCTCCCGGCCAGCCGGGAATTTATGTGCAAGGCTTTATACCTTGGACGGTTGGTTGTCACGAGGCTATGGCCTGCAGCGCCCGGTCGAGCGTACCCTCATGGATAAGCTTGTAGGCCCGGTTATAGCGGTTGAGGCCATAGGGCCAGTAATCTTCGTGCGGTTTGCCGGTGGCAATCTGGAGTACCGCCCAGTAAGACCACAGCGCATCACACAAAAACTTGTTAATGATCAGGGAACCCCACTGTTTTTCTGTTAACTCGCCGCCAAAATACTCCCGCAGCAGGTAGCGTTCCTGCTCATCGTTTAAAGCCGCTTCAATGGATAAAGCCCCCAGATCGAACAGCGGGTCATTCATGCCGCCATACTCCCAGTCGATCAGATAAAAATTCTTTTTGTCATCCAGCCAGTTCTCACATAAGGGATCATTATGGCAGGGGGCCGACTGAGGCGGGTACTTTCGCAGGAGTTCAGCAATTTCATCCAGCTTTTGGCTCATCAGTTCGGAGCCTTCATAAAAACCGTAGTTTTTTTGCAGCAACAGATTACGGTAGATATCCGTCTCTTTGAGCGGATTAAACTCTGAAATGAACTGCTTGCCGCAGGTATGATACTTGCGGAATACTTTGGCGGCCAGCTGAATGTAATGATTATCCTGATAGTGCTCAGGATGCAGGGTGAGGCAGCCGTCAATATATTTGCAGACCTGATTGCCGGTTGTTTCGTCATAGTAGATAATAGGCGCATTTACCAGGATATCGGACATGATCTGGGCATTATGCTTTTCAGCCGGCCGGTTCAGATATTCCATTGTGCCGGCGCCGGCCAGCCGCAGGGCATAGGTGACATCGTCAATGGTTACTTTGTAATTGCTGTTGGTCAACCCGCCCGGCAGTACCTCAATTCGGCTAATGCTGCTTTTTCGCGCCTGAAAATAAGGAATGATGCTGATCATCTGAAAAATTCTGCCGATATGCTCCAGGGGAATTGCTGCCTCAAACTCAACTTTTTCGTACATTCTCTCATCCCTCCACCATTTTTAACGCCTGCATTTTTTATGTTTGTCTCACGGCTCAACCGAAAAGACGGATGCTAAATATTCAAGCGGACGCCATCCAGATAAGTAAGGCTCCTGGCCATGCTCTGCACATGCTGCGTCCCTTCCCGCAGCATCAGCAGCCGTTCCAGACCAAAGCCAATGCCCACCCACGGCTCAAAAATTCCCCATTGCTCATCCAGAAAATGCGGCCCCATAGCGCCTGAGCCCAGTTCCACGTCCCCGTGCATAACATCCACGTTGTCGCCATAAACCACGGAAGCCTCGGTAACAAGGCGGTACTCTGCAATACCGGCGGCCGCCATGACCCATTGCGCCAGTTCCGCCAGCCGCTGCTGCCGGTCGGCCAGCGGTGTACCCAGTTCTGTCAGATTAAGCATGGTAAATTCATTAAGATGCTGCGCCCCCTGCGATTCTTTGCGGTAACAGGTGCCAATCTCAAAGATGCGGATGGGTTTATCCCACAGCCGGGTCAAATCCCGCCACAGGGCGTAGAGATTGGGCGCCAGCATGGGCCGCAGACAGCGTTTGGCATCCAGCCAGAAAACCTGGGAAAAAAGCGGGTGCTCTTCGGTAATGGTCATCTTTGCCAAGGCGGCTTTCGCCACAATGGTCGGCGTCAGCACCTGGACAAAGCCCTGCCGGCATAACGCATCAGCCAGACGGGTTTCCATCTCGGCCAGGGCCGGCCGGCGCCGGATCTCCCGCAAGGCCGTCAGGCGGGCCTTGCCCTGTTTTACCAGTTGCTGCTCCGCCGCTTGAAAAGCACGGTCCCGTTCGGCCGTTGCCGCAAAGTGCTTGGCCAGGATGTCATTGGCGGCATTAATTTCTTTTAAGCGCTGACTTTGGACTGCCGTCCAGGAAATATTCATGAAATGTACCCCTCCTTGCTAAAGAGTACAAGCTGTAATTGGCGGGGAGTACGGGAGTTGCACCCGCCTGCACGGATTTAGAGTCCATGTGATCCATTCGATCTACCCCCCATATTCATGCCGTCTTATTAGGAACGGTTAAGATTAACGCCGCTGGCCTTGGCCTGCAGGATCTGCCTGATCAAATCCACCAGATGGGCCCCGGCCTCAGCCGGCGGTATGCCGCCCCGGTGAATGTTGGACACCACATTGCGGTCGGCTTCCACCG
>JAEZQV010000342.1 GCA_023441125.1 Bacillota bacterium | reverse complement strand
GTTTTACTCTGGTGCATGCTCTGCCTGGTCGGCGGCGCTACCAGCACGAAGATTTGTTCAACAATCCGGAACTGGCGGTGGAATGGGAGCAATACCTGGCCCGGATCAAAGGAATGCAGCAGGTTCGGGTAAATCCGGTTACCGGCACTGTCCTGCTGGCGTATTCCTGTCAGGAAGAATATATCGATCTGGCTTTGGACTATCTGCAGCAACTGCACAGACTGCCGGCGGCGAATGCCGACTATGGCCAAATTGGCCTGAACATTCGCAGCTTGTTCCGGCAACTGAACCGTACGCTGTTTAATAATACCGGCCGGACACTGGATTTACGTACGGTTGCGGCATTACTGATGCTGATTTCGGGGGGGCTCAAGATCTGGAACCTGGGGCAGCGTCCCGCCGGTCCGCAACTGGTGTGGTGGGCCTACTCCCTGCTGAAAGGGCGGTATTAATGGCTTATCAGTACATAACACTACCGCTGCCGGCCGCGTTGTCCTCCTCGCAAAGAACGCTGCTGGAAGCCGCTATCCGGCAGATTCCCGCTGTTAGCAGCGCTTGTGCCGGGGAACATAATACCCTGTCCGTATATTACCGGGGGCAGCTGCCGGTGGCGGCGATCATGGCCAGAATTGAGCAACTGCGACCGGTACGCCGGCCGGCGAATTTGCCGTGTGTTCAGTCAGACGGCGAGGAAACCACGCCGTTTGCCGCCTACCGGCGGGATGCCATTCTGGCCGGGGCCGGCCTCGTGGGGCTGCAACTGCTTAAGCTGGCGGTACCGGGTACCTTCACGGCCTTGTATCTGGCCCGGAGTGCCTTTGTTTTTTTTATAGCCCGCAAGTTTATTGCCAGCGGCGTCCGCAGTCTGATCGTGGAGCGGCAGCCTAATGCCGATACCCTGACAACAACGGCGGTAATGGCTTCGATATTAGGCGGTAAACCCGAGTCCAGCCTAACCTTGCTGGCCCTGTCCAATTTTGCTGAAATGCTTACCACGTATACGGCGGAGCGAGCCCGCAAGCATATATCCAATCTGCTGCAGCTGGATCAGCAGTATGTATGGAAAATTGAAGCGGACGGCCATGAAGTGCGGGTCGCCGTGGAAAGCCTGCAGCCGGGCGACAAAATCGCTGTCCATCTGGGCGAAAAGATCTGTGTGGATGGCCGGGTATTGTCCGGCGCGGCTGCGGTGGATCAGTCCTCCATTACCGGGGAATACATACCGGCGGAAAAAGGCCAGGGTGACTATGTATATGCCGGCACAGTGCTGCAAAATGGTTTTCTGGAGATCATCGTTGAGAAAATGGGAGACGATACGGCGCTGGCCCGGATTGTCCACATGGTAGAAGAGGCGCAAACCCGGCGTGCGCCGGTGCAGAATTTTGCGGACCGGATGGCCAATATGCTGGTGCCGATTTCCTTTATTGCCGCCGGTCTGGTTTACGGGGCCACCAAAGACTGGCAGCGGGTACTCAATATGCTCTTTATTGATTTTTCCTGCGGCCTGAAGCTCTCCACCGCCACCGCCATCTCGGCCGCAATTGGCCGGGCCGCCAGCCGGGGCGTTCTGGTTAAGGGCGGCAACTATGTGGAGGCGCTGGCCGGCGTCGATACCGTCGTGCTGGACAAGACCGGGACCATTACGGTCGGCAAGCCGCAGGTTGTTACCGTCAATACGGCGGCTGGCATTAGCGAACGGGAACTGCTGCTCTTAGCGGCTTCGGCCGAACTTCATTCGGCGCACCCGTTAGCGTGCGCTGTGTTAGAATATGTGGCCAGTCAGGGCTGGGTCATTCCGCCCCATACCACCACGGAAACCATCGTGGCCCGGGGAATTTTGGCGGAGGTTCCTGATTTTGAAAATATTCGCGGCGGCCGGATTTTGGTGGGCAGCTGGCGGTTTATGGAGGAACACCAGGTCGACTGCAGGGGCCTTGGCGACCAAACAAGCGCCGATCGCGGCTATAATCTGGTGTATGTGGCGCGCGACCAAAAGCTATTGGGCGTTTTGGTGGTCAGTGATCCCATCCGCCCCAATCTTAAAAAGACGATCAATCAGTTACGGCGGCAAGGTGTGGATGAAGTTGTCATGCTGACCGGCGATACCGAGCCGGTGGCCAGACACGTGGCCAATGCGCTCGATATCGATGCCTATCACGCCGAAGTGCTGCCGGAGGATAAAGCCACTTTAGTCAACCGTCTCAGAAAGCGCTCGCAGGTCTTGATGGTCGGTGACGGAGTGAATGATGCCCCGGCGCTGGCATTCGCCGATGTCGGCGTGGCGATGGGCGGGAGGCGTACCGATATTGCCGTGGAATCGGCGGCCATTACCATTAATTCCGAAGATCCGTTAGTGCTCTCAGAAGTGGTTACCCTTGGCAAGCAAACCATGAAGATTGTCCAGCAGAATTTCACAGCAACCATTGCCGTCAACACGGCGGCTATGCTGCTGGGCGCCATTGGCCGGACCAACCCGATGATTTCGGCCCTCATTCATAATGCGGCCACTATTGGGGTGGTGCTTAACAGTGCCCGGCTGTTGATGATGAATAAGCAAGCAGGCAGAGGCTTTTGCCGCTAGGGAGGGGAGGTGAAACTATGTTTACAAGAAGTGATTTTTGGATCGGTCTGGCTGTTGGTACCATTGCCGGCGCATTTGGGTACAAGCTATTGTCCGAGCAGCAGGCGCTGCGCGGCGCTATAGCGCCGGCCGTGCCGATGCCGGCTGCGGCGCAGGGAATAGGAGAAATTCCGCTGGAGGAGCTCATGCGTCAAAAAGAACGCTTGGAAGACTTAATCGCAGAACGGCAGGTAGGTACGGTTAAGGCCTAGTCCCATATAAGACCAAGTCCAACCGCTTAGCGTAAGCAGCTGGACTTTGGTTAGCTGCATGGAAAACCCCGCTTGCTGGCAAGCGGGGTTTTCCTGTACGTACGCTGTTTTCAATAAGTTATCTTTCCAGCTTAAAGCTGTTACGCAAAGGATGCCAGCCTTTTTTGCCGATATAAATCTCTTTTTTCGGCATGGCTGCCCCGTCCCTGAACAGATCAAAAGTAACGGAATGGCCACCATGAACCTTAAAATCGACGCCATCGAAGCTGCGGCCGGTAGAAAAGCGAAACTGAATGGTATTACGGTCGCGGTTTACCTTCAGATAATCGCCGTTTTCCAACTGCTTTTCCTGAATATCATAGAAGCGGCCATCGGTTTTAATGACTCCGGAAATGCTGTGATTGCCGCGGCTGGTGGCGGTGAGATGGAGTTTGTCATTAGCATCATGCCAGATAAAAACACCCTGCGTTTGGGCCAGTGCGGGCAGGGAAGGACGGCCTTCAGAACGCTCATTCCAGGCGAAGGCATTGCCGGCCAGCATGACAAAAATAAAGGTGGTAGCTATTAACAACTTTAGCTTATTCATAGGGACATCTCCTTTTCATGGGTTTGGTACCATTCTAAGCCAAGTTTGTGACAAAAATATGACAATGAATTTATTGACAGCCGGTATTTTTTTCTATATACTTGAAACAATATAATTAAATAGATTATGGAAAAACGATGAACAGAAGAGTAGGCATATAAGTGATGTTTCAGCGAACTGGGGTTGGTGCGAGCCAGTAATATCCGTTATGACCGAAAATCATCTGTGAGTTGCAGGCTGAATGACAGTAAGCCAGGCCGGGGCCTTCGCAGGAAGGTAACAGCACCCGTTATCGTGCTGGGGTATCGAGCTCTGCTCCGTACTTTATGAGCGATTGCAGCCAGTATTTTCGCCGGTTGCAGTAAGTAGGGTGGTAACGCGGAGTAACCTCCGTCCCTTAGCGGGGACGGAGGTTTTAATTTTTTATCAGGAGGTAATTTATGGATGTCAATGAGCTTAATTTACAAATGATTAAAGAGGCGAAACAGCGAATTACCCCCTATGTCCATCAGACGCCGCTGCAGCATTTCCGGACGCTGAGCGACATCGCCGGCTGCAGTGTCCATGTAAAGCAGGAAAATATGCAAAAGACCGGATCTTTTAAAATCCGGGGGGCCATCAATAAAATATTCAGCCTGACGCCCGCCGAAATGAGTCATGGCGTTATCTCGGCTTCGGCCGGCAACCATGCCCAGGGCGTTGCTTGGGCGGCGAGTGCCTGTGGCGTGCCGGCTATTGTGGTGATGCCGGAAAAGGCGCCGGCCGCTAAAGTGCGGGCCACTCAGAACTATGGCGCCCAGGTGGTTCTGTACGGGCAAAATTACGATGAAGCCTATCAGTATGCCCGGAGGCTGCAGGCCCAGAAAAAGCTGACCTTCATTCACGCCTTTGACGATCAGGCGGTCATCGCCGGTCAGGGCACCATTGCGCTGGAGATTCTGTCTCAGATGTTTGATGTGGAGGCCATTGTCGCGCCGATAGGCGGCGGCGGACTGATCGCCGGCCTGGCGGTAGCCGCAAAAGAGCATAATCCCAGAATTAAGGTGATTGGTGTGCAGGCGGCGGGTGCTGCTTCCATGGCGGCTTCCCTGACCTGCGGCTCACCCTACTGCCTGCCGGCCGTCAGTACGCTGGCCGACGGCATAGCGGTAAAGCGGCCGGGCGATGTTACGTTCCAGTATACGCAAAAATATGTGGACGAAGTTGTGCTGGTCAATGAGGCGGAGCTTACGGCCGGTATTCTGTTTATGCTGGAACGGGGCAAAATTATAACCGAAGGGGCCGGCGTCGCCGGTGTGGCTGCTCTGCTGGCGGGAAAAATCTGTCTGCCGGGACAAAAGGTGGCCGTGGTGGTCAGCGGCGGCAATATTGACCCGCGGCTGTTAGCCGTGCTGATTGACGACAACTATCGGCAGGCAGTTGGCTCTTGAGGCGTTAGCCGGAAAAAGCGGCGTACCCTTGCTGCAGGATACGCCGTGTAAGCCGTGCGGAAATTCTATTCGTTGATATACTTGAAGATGCCGTCAATTGCCTTGGAATACTTCTTACCGGCCAGTCCCACAATGAATTGGCAGTCGGTACTTTTACACACGCTCTCGCCGCTGCAGTACTTGGTAAGAATTTCGCTGCTGGGTTTGCCGGCCTGTTTGGCAAGAACATAGGCGGAGAGCTGTTGTGCAACGTCTTTACCGGTTAGCGAGCAAGTGGTTATTCTATTGATTGTGATTGTTTCACGCATCCGTTCATTCCCCCAAGGTGCTATATTCCTAAAATATAACAAATAATCGGCAGGCGTGATAGGCTATTTATGTTAAAATACGGTTAAGTTTTGGTTACTTCCATTCGCAAAACTGCGCATCGCTCAGATACAGCCAATCATGGCCGACTTTCTGGAATAAACGTAAACAATTATCGTTGTCGGAAACTACCAAGGTAATAGCATTGGCAGCCAGCGGCGTTTTGCCGGTATTGCTCTCTACTTCTTCAACTATCCTCTTTAACTGATCCAGATACAGAGTAAACGATCTGTCCATGTTGCTCCCCCCACCTTATATTCATTTAATCGGAAATAGAAGGTACTTCTGGCTTTCTATAGTCATTATAGCAGAAAATGTCGAAACGTATAATTGCCCGGAGGCCGACTAAATTAAATTTAACGGCCGGGCCCGGCAACGAAAATACCTTGTACTTACCACTAGGGTAAGCACAAGGTATTGTTATTCCGCCGGTTTATTATTTAACGGCATTCCCTGGCCTTGGCAACAAAATAACTGTGAAATTTGAGGCTGCCGCTTAATTCAGGGTGAAAAGCGGTCGCCAGCATGTTATTTTCCTCGACAGCGACAATTTTGTCGTCCACCACGGCCAATACTTTTACGTTCGGGCCGGCGGCCACGACATAGGGCGCACGGATAAAAACCAACGGGAGAGGCTCTTTGGCGACCGCCGGGACAACCTGGTCGGTGCGGAAACTGTCCAGCTGGCTGCCATACGCATTTCGCCGGACGGCAATGTCCATGACGCCCAGATGGCTGACCGGCTCGTCCACGATCGTGCCGGCCAGCAGAATCATGCCGGCGCAGGTTCCCCAGACCGGCAGACCGGACCGGATTCTGTCAGTCAGGCGGGCCGCCAGCCCGAACTCCCGCAGCAGCTTGCCCATAGTTGTCGATTCGCCGCCGGGCAGGATCAAGGCATCGACGGCGGCAAGTTCGGCCGCCTTTTTCACGGCCAGGCCCCTGGTGTCAGGCAGCGCATTCAGGCAGTCCAGGTGTTCCTGCACGGCTCCCTGGAGGGCCAGCACACCCACTGTCAGCAAGCTTACCACCCTCTGGCGGCCAGGCGTTCGGCCGGATCAATTTTGTCAATCTCGATGCCCACCATGGGCTCGCCCAAATCTTCCGAAATGCGGGATAACAGCTCAGCATCCTGATAATGGGTAGTAGCCTGAACAATAGCCTTGGCCCGTTTCGCCGGATCGCCGGACTTGAAAATGCCTGAACCGACAAAGACGCCGTCGCAGCCCAACTGCATCATGAGCGCAGCATCAGCCGGCGTGGCAATGCCGCCGGCGGCAAAGTTGACAACAGGCAGTTTGCCCTGTTCCCAGACGTATTGTATCAGAGCAAAGGGCGCGCCCATTTCCTTGGCCAGGCTCATCAGTTCCTCCGGCGGCGCAGCCTTGACCCGGCGCATATCGGCCAGCATGGTCCGCATATGCCGGACGGCCTCGACAACATTGCCGGTACCGGCTTCGCCTTTGGTCCGGATCATGGCCGCACCCTCGCCAATGCGGCGCAGCGCTTCGCCCAGATTGCGGGCGCCGCAGACAAAGGGAATGGTAAAGTCATGTTTATTGATATGATACAATTCGTCAGCCGGGGTCAGCACTTCGCTTTCATCGACATAGTCGATGCCAATGGCCTCCAGGATCTGAGCCTCCACGAAGTGGCCAATCCGCGCCTTGGCCATAACCGGAATGGTGACAGCCGCTTTAATTTCCCGGATCATTTTGGGGTCGGACATCCGGGCCACCCCGCCGTCCCTGCGGATGTCGGCCGGCACCCTTTCCAGGGCCATAACGGCGACAGCGCCGGCGGTCTCAGCAATTTTAGCCTGTTCGGCGTTGGTAACGTCCATGATGACGCCGCCTTTTAACATTTGGGCCAGATTTTTGTTGAGTTCATAACGGTTGGACATGATGAGTTCCTCCTTTAATATTGTATCAATACAATTGTTGAAAATTGTTAGTTAATATCCGAAATTATAGCAATTAAAAATAAGTAATTCAATATATACAAAGAATTTTTGAATTTTGTATCGATACAATAATAAAAAATGAAACGATGCCTGTGTGCAAAGTTACTATAAGCATAGCCGTTCCCCCAAGCTTTGCTGGCCTTACTACGATTGCCGGGCATTGAAACGGAAACTGAAACAGCAACGCTGCGCAAGCCTTGGAACCGTACAGCGCACTCTAACGTCTCCTGTTGTAGGCTAACTATGACAGGAGGCCTTTTTTGTATGAGCCCATTGCTAAAGGTAGCATCTTTAGTTTGTCTATTTTGTCACTAATTTTACTTTAATAACTTTAAAGTAATTTAGAAGAATAATCATTTTTAGGTAGAATTTGACAGGAAAGTTCTTTATCTGTCGAGAAATAGACAATAAATACCAAAAGGGAGGAGCTGCTGTGCGAGAGTGCTTTACCGCCTTCGATTTTGAGACCGCCAACTCCCAAAGCCACAGTGCCTGCCAGTTGGGTGTGGCCGTAGTGAAGAATGGCCGGCTTATCCTGGAAAAGTCCTGGCTGATCAAACCGCCGGGCAAATTCTTTACCTTTACATATTTGCATGGAATTACTTACGCCATGGTAAAAGACCAGCTGACCTTGGGCGAGCTTTGGCCGGAGATCAGCCCCTTTTTCGTCGGGCAGATCATCGCTGCCCACAATGCGGATTTTGATATCGGCGTACTGACGGCGACACTGGCTCACTATGGATTGTTTGTACCGGAATTTTATGTCATTGACTCACTGGCCGTGGCCCGCAGCGCCTGGCCTGAGCTAAAAAATCACAGGCTGTCGACGGTTGCCGCTCACCTTACGATCGCCCTGAATCATCATGACGCGGCCAGTGATGCTAAAGCCTGCGCCGAGATCATCTTGAAAGCCGGGCAGCAGCATGTGGAGATTAACCGGGTTGTGAGCAGGTTGATGCCGGTGAGTCTGGATCTGTTTGGCGGTGATTATTGATGTGGTGCAGGCTATTGGGTAGGCAAACATGATTAAGGATAGAGTAGAATATTACGGATTCAGGCTGATATATCTTGTTTGGT
The DNA here is from genome assembly GCA_023441125.1 of Bacillota bacterium. The sequence goes on along the minus strand of JAEZQV010000342.1, from coordinate 2,077 downwards.
ATGGTGGGGGGAGGAAATGTATATTTCCAGAATTGCAAAGGATGACAGAGAACAGTTGACAAAACAGCATCTACAGGAATGTGCCGAGTATGCTGATGCTATCGGTAAAAAATTTGCGGTGTCAGAGATATGTCGCACAACAGCGTTGTTCCATGATATTGGGAAATTTTCGCTAGAATTTGTTGAGTATCTTAAACACAGTCATCGGGAAGAAAAGCTTGGCCGCAAGTACACCGCCAGAGGCTCGGTAATACATGCGACCCAAGGTGCTAAATTTTTATATGAAGCGGGATCAAGCGGTAACGATCTGATTGCTGCTTGGGTTCGGGAAATCTCTGCTATCTGCATTGCGAATCATCATGGCAGCTTAATGGATGGGGTAACGCCGTGCGGTGATACCCCATTTCAGGACAGAATGACAAAAGAGAATGATAATCTCCATTATAATGAAGTTATTCAAACGGCTGTAAAAGAACAAATTCCTTTGGATGGCATACCAGCTGCTTTTAAGCGATGTGAGAACGAACTAAAGCAATTTTTTGAAAAATGCCAGGCAAGCAATCTGGATTCGGCATTTATGCTTCATCTTCTGACCAAGAGCGTGTTTTCTTGTTTGGTGGACTCTGACCGGTATAATGCTTATTGTTTTGAAATTGGCACAACACCTGATGTGGCAGCAAAACAGCCTCCGTGGGGAGACTATGCGAAGCGGCTGGAACAGACTATTTCTACCTTTTTAGCAGACTCTGAGATTAATATAATTCGCCGGGACATCTCTGAAAAGTGTCTGTGCGCAGCTAGTCGACCCAAGGGTAATTATCAATTGGCTGTGCCAACAGGTGGTGGCAAGACTCTGTCCAGCCTTCGCTTTGCGTTGAACCATGCCAAGATTCATGGTGCAGAGCATGTAATCTATGTGATACCCTACCTTTCGGTGCTGGAGCAAGCAGCAAAAGATATTAAGGCAGCTTTGCAGTCTCGGCCTGACGATCATTTTATCTTGGAACATCATTCAAACTTTATCATTCGTGATGATTTGGAAGAAGCACAGGCGCATCGTCTTTTAACAGACCGTTGGGATAGTCCAATTATTATTACAACAATGGTACAATTTTTGGAAAGCATCTATTCAAGTAAAAGCAGTGATTTGCGAAAATTTCATAATATGGCTAACAGCGTGTTTATTTTTGACGAAGTTCAGTCGCTGCCGCTCAAGTGTACATATCTTTTTAACCAAGTCGTTAATTATCTGCATTACTGCGCAGGATGCTCAGTCTTGTTATGTACTGCTACCCAACCTCCGCTCAACGAAACCGAAAGACCAATACGTCTGTCAAAATCAGCCTCTTTAATTCCGGATACGAGCGAAAGCTTCAAAAAATTGAAACGAACCTATATTAAGGACTGTTCCATCCCCGGGGGATATTCGACAGAGTCACTACAGCAGTTTGTGCTGGAGAAATTCAAAGCAGAGGGAAACTGTCTGGTCATACTGAATACAAAAAATGATGCTGCCAAGCTTTATCGTTTGTTTGAGGCTTATGTGAAGGAAAATCCCCAAGAACAGATTGAACTGTTCCATTTAAGTACCACTATGTGTCCGGCGCATCGTTTAGATACCATAAACAATATAAAAAAGAAAAAACAGAAAAATGTTCTTTGTATAAGTACACAATTGATTGAGGCGGGCGTTGACATTTCCTTCGGCTGTGTCATCCGCGCTATTGCCGGACTGGACAGCGTCATACAGGCTGCCGGGCGCTGTAATCGAAACGGTGAATACCCAAATGGGAAAAATGTCTATATTGTCAATCTTGCGGAAGAAAACTTATCCAGGCTGCCGGATATAAAATGCGGGGCGGATATTACTTACCGAATCTTTGCAGAACATCTGCCTGATTTGCTGTCACCAGCTGTTGTTGAACGGTATTATAAAGAATACTTTTACAAGCGCGAATCTCAGATGAGCTATCCGGTAAAAGAAACAGGAAATCTATATGACTTGCTGTCAATTAATCTAAAGGGAACCGGTGCTTATCAAAACAGAGGCAAAAGCAATTTGCCGGCATTGAGACAG
>JAEZQV010000298.1 GCA_023441125.1 Bacillota bacterium | reverse complement strand
GGCTTTGATGGAGCATATTTACGGCAGTGAACAGGCTGCGGTGGAGGCCATGAATAAGCGGGCAGAAGTGCTGGGCCTGGCTGACACGCATTTTAACAATGTAAATGGACTGCCAACCACCGATCATTACATGAGTGCCTATGATGCCGCCTTAATCGGCCGGGAAGCAATTACCCATCCCCTGTACACCGATATGTGCGGTATTAAGGAAACCTGGCTGAGAGACGGTAAAAACTGGCTGGTAAATACCAATAAACTGCTCTGGTGGTATAAAGGCGCTGATGGCATTAAAACCGGCTGGACAGAAGAGGCCAAATACTGTTTTGTCGGCAGCGCCAAACGGGATGGCCTGCGGCTGATTTCGGCTGTTTTTGCCACACCGGAACCTCGCTCGCACTTGCGGGAAAGCATGAAACTTTTAGACTGGGGTTTTGCCAACTACACAGCCGTCCCGATTGTGTCGCAGGGTATGGTGGTGGAACGGCTCAAAGTCAATAAAGGCGTGGACAAAGAAGTTCAGTTAATGGCCGCGCAGGATTTGAATCTAATCGTCGGCAAAGGACAAAACAAGAATTTGCAGAAAAAAATTGTCGCCGATGCCACTATTAACGCACCGGTAGCCGAAGGCCAGAAATGCGGTGAACTCATCGTTATCAAAGACGGCAAAGAAATGGGTAAAGTTGACCTGATTGCCGAAAAAGCCGTTGCTAAAGCCGGCTTGCTGCAAATTTTCCAGAATATGATCACCAGTATGTTCAGTTTTTCCGACTAACAAAGTATGTTTTACTCACTATTTTGTAACTGTGGGATTTTTTTCCACAGTTTTTTTATGTTCCGGCAGGAAAATATTTCCTTTTAGCGAATGGACTAGATAGAAGCTATTTTAGGAGGTTATATTGTTGAAAGTCGTTACGTTTATGAAACAAGGCGTCCTTGTGGTCAGACTGGAGGGGGAATTTGATGTTTGTGGCGCCAATGAATTCAAAGCAGCCGTTGATGAGGCCCAGGCTGAAACCGGTGCTAAAAATATTCTGCTGAATATGCAGGGAGTCACCTTTATTGACAGCTCCGGCTTAGGGGTTATTCTTGGCCGGTACAAGCAGCTTGCCACACTTGGCGGCCAACTCCTTGTCGCCCATCTTGAACCGCCGATTCAGCGGCTATTCGAGCTGGCCGGCTTACTGCGCATCCTAAAAATTCATCCAACGGAAGAGCAGGCGCTCGATCTACGTTAAGGAGGCTGTATTGGTGGGAACACAGATAAAAAATCATATCACACTCTCAATGTTAAGCAGCAACGAAAATGTTGCTTTTGCCAGAGCGGCGGCCGCGTCCTTTGCCGCCCAGGCAGATCTTACGCTGACTGAAATCGACGAGATCAAAGTAGCCGTGTCGGAAGCCATATCGAATGCCGTTATTCACGGCTACGGTGTTGATCATGGCAAACAGAACTATATCGAATTACGCATGTATTTGTATCAGGACAGGCTTGAGTTTACCATTATTGACTATGGACGGGGAATTGCCAATATTGAAGAAGCACGGCAGCCTTCTTACTCGAGTGATCCGGAACGGATGGGACTAGGGTTCGCTTTTATGGATTCATTTATGGATAAACTTGAAGTACTATCCAAACTTGGTCAAGGCACAACCGTCAAGATGACCAAAATGCTTGTGCCTGGCACCGAGCATTAGGTGCAGGGCATGCTTAAGGATGAGGAGTTTAAGGAGCTGTTGTGTAAGGCGCAGTCTGCTGATCCTGAGGTACAGGCCGACGCAAAAGAGCGCTTGCTGGAGGGCAATCTCAATCTGGTAAGAAGCATTGTCCATAGATTTATTAATCGCGGCTATGAGTGGGATGATTTGTTTCAAATCGGCTGTATGGGGCTATTAAAAGCCATTGAAAGATTCGACCTAAATTTCAGCGTCAAATTTTCCACCTACGCCGTTCCCATGATTATTGGCGAAATACGCCGGTTTATCCGGGATGACAATCCGGTCAAAGTAAGCCGGCCTTTAAAAGAACTGGCCTTTAAAGTCCATAAGGTCCAGGAAAAACTGCAGGGAACATTGGGACGGGAACCGACCATTACCGAAATTGCCGGTGAACTGTCCTTGGCGCCACAGGAAATAGTCGCGGCCCTGGAAGCTGTCCAGCCGCAAATTTCTTTATACGAGCAGGCCTTCCAAAACAGCGAGGGCGGCGGGGAATCCATCCACCTGCTCGATCAAATTGCGCTGACCGACGGCCAGGATGGCGCCTATTTTGATAAATTAGCCTTAAAAGAAGTATTGTCCCGTTTGCCGGTAAAGGAAAGAACGGTCATCTACCTGCGGTTTTTTGCCGATAAAACGCAGGCTGAAATTGCCACCGCCATTGGTTTGTCACAAGTCCAGGTTTCCAGAATTGAAAAACAAGCCCTTAAATCAATCCGGAAATTATTGCAGACCTCCTAACGAGGTCTGTTTGTTTTTTAACGGAATAAATTTAGGACATACTATATGTAGAGGTGATAGTATGGTTAGCGCAATAAAATACAAGGGAGTTATCTACCTGTTGCTGATATTCCTGGTGATGGCCGGCAGCACCATTGCCTGGCTGTATTTCAGTCCGGATTTGCCCAAAAAGGCGCCGCTAAGAGCCAGACAAGTTTTTCTGTGGCATAACAATTTCAATAATGTACAAACTAAAGATGTCAACAAAACATAATAATAACAGGGGGTAGTCATATGGTTGTAAAAGTGATTGAACTGGTAGGAACATCCCGTCATAACTGGACTGACGCTGTAGACAACGCAGTTCTGGAAGCCTCCAAGACTGTGGATGCCATTCTTGGCGTCGAGGTTACCAATTTTACCGCCAATGTAGATAATGGCCACATTGCCGAATATAAAGCCGATGTAAAAGTTGCTTTTCAGGTTCACAATTAAGTCCTTTACCAGGATAACAAAGAGTGCCGGCGGCACTCTTTGTTATTTATCGGCTGCCGTTCGGTACAGTAGCCCTGCGGGTATACGGACGACATCACCTTTATGAATTAATCGGTTTCGCTATGGCCAAAATATAAGCAACTGTTAAAAAATTTTAAGAGAGGTGACAGGCATTGTTCAAAAGCAAAGCCTCGCAGGCGGAGCAGCAAACCTATCAGGAAAAGTATGAGCAGGCAAAACCCAAAACACCGATCTTAAAAAATATAGTCTGGGCGTTTGTGGTCGGCGGATTGATCTGTGTGCTGGGACAGTATATTCAGAATTATTTTCTAAGCCTGGGAATCAGTAAAAAAGAAGCGGCTGGGCCTACTTCTCTGGTATTGATATTCTTAAGCGCCCTGTTTACCGGTTTTGGTATCTATGATGAACTGGGCCGCAAGGCCGGCGCCGGTTCCGTTGTGCCAATAACCGGCTTTGCCAATTCTATAGTTGCCCCGGCTATGGAATTCAAACGGGAAGGATATGTCTTTGGCATTGGCGCCAAGATGTTTGTCATTGCCGGGCCGGTGCTTGTATACGGTATTTCGACCGCGGCATTGATCGGCTTTATTTATTGGCTACGAATGTAAGGCGAAGGAGGACGACATGAATAAAAAACGCGGCCAGCAAAGCATTGTCTTTGACTCCCTGCCGGTTGTGACAAGTACGGCCAACATTGTTGGTCCGATGGAAGGCGCAGGCGCTTTAACCGAGTTTTATGACCGGATACTCGACGATAACCTGAACAATAAAGATAGTTGGGAACAGTGTGAGTCTTATTTAATGGAGTGGGCAATTAAGACAGCCGTTGCCAAGGAAGGCGGCAGCCTGGATCAGATTGACTACGTACTGGCAGGCGACTTGCTGAATCAGCTGATGAGCACCCATTTTGCCCTGAGAAATATTGGCCGCCCGTTTTTAGGCATGTACGGCGCCTGTTCCACGCTGGCCGAAAGCATGCTGCTGGGTTCAGCCCTGATTGACGGCGGATTTGCCCAAAAAGTGGTTGCCTCAGTTTCCAGTCATCATGACACGGCAGAGCGGCAATACCGTTTTCCCACGGAACTGGGCGTCCAGCGGCCTTTAATCTCACAATGGACGGTAACCGGCTCCGGCGCGGTGGTAATTTCCGCCAGTGGCACCGGCCCGCGGATTACGGCGGCGACTGTGGGAAAAATAGTAGATATGGGCATAAAAGACCCTAATGCCATGGGACCTGCCATGGCGCCGGCGGCTGTCGATACGTTATGGCAGCATTTTGCCGATACCGGCCGCCAGCCGGCTTATTATGACATGATTTACACCGGTGACCTGGGAAG
>JAEZQV010000211.1 GCA_023441125.1 Bacillota bacterium | reverse complement strand
CCGGGGCAGCAGCCGGTTTGGCCAGGAGAATATTATCCTTAATGCTGGCATTAAACAGGTAGGTATCCTGACTGACAACACTAAACAGCCGGCGAACATTCTCCGGGGAATATTCCCGGATATCGCAATCATTTAATCGGAGACAAGCCTGTTCACAGTCCAAAAATCTGAGCAGCAGTCCGGCCAGCGTACTTTTACCGGCACCGCTGGCGCCGACAATTGCCAGCCGTTTTCCCGGCGTCAGACTGAACGCGATGTCGGCCAGGACCGGCGGCAGTTGCGGGGAATACGCGAACGTCAGCTTGTGCGCCGATATTACGAGCGGCCCGGGCGGCACCGCCTTTTGTCCGGACAGGCCGGCCGGCGGTTCCTGGCCGGTTATAGCCGTTATACGCGCAAAGGCCGCCGCGCTTTCCTGCAGATAGTATACAACGGCAGGCAATGGCAGAATAGCCTCATAACCGGCCTGGACGGCCAGGGCCACCACGGCCAGGTACACTCCGTCCAGTTGTCCGTCGGCCACTAACGGTGCTGCCAGCGCAATCACGCCAATAACCGTCAGGTTCATGCCCAATACCCCCACTGCGTCTGCGGCAGCCGTCAGACGATTAGCCCGTTCCTGACTAACAGTCAACAGCTGGTTCGCCGCCGTTATCCTGGCAGCCTGTGCATCCACCCTGCCCAAGGCGGCCAGCTCCGTCAGACCGTCGATACTGTCGGCCAATACGCCATTTAGCCGGCTGCGCGCCCGCACAACCTGGTTGCCGGTTCGCCGGCTCAGCCGGTTCAGCCCGGCCGGCAGGACACAGCCGGTCACCAGATACGCTCCCAATACCGGTACAATCAGCCAGGGAGCCAGCCAGCGGAGTAACAGCGCCATCGCCAGCATCACCAAGATTGCAATGCCAACCGGAAAGGCCGCCCGCAGGTAAAAAAACTTCAAAGTCTCCACATCGGCGACCAGGCGGCTGAACAAATCGCCTTTGTCCAATCCGGTCAGGCCGACCGGTGCAAGCGGTTCCAGGCGGGTATACAACCATACTCTGATATCGGCCAGCAGTTGAAAGGTAACATCATGGCTGGTATATCGCTCAGCATACCGGGCTACCGCCCGCGCCAGCCCAAAGAACCGCACTCCCACAATGGCTACCGACAGTTCGGCTACCGCGGGCTGGAGGGCAGCGGCCGATATCAGCCAGGCCGAGGCTGCCAGCAGCCCGATGTTGGCATACACCGTCAGGCTGCCCAGTATACAGGCCGCCGCAGCCAGCAGGGCCGTATGCCGGCTGCCAATAAGCAGTTTGAACATCATACTCCTCCTCCCGTCTGAGAAGCAGCCACCAATTGCCGGTATAAACCGGGTTTAGCCAGCAGCTCGGTATGCGTGCCGGTGTCGGCAATACGGCCCTCTGTCAGCACGATAATTTTGTCGGCCTGTCGTACGGTACTCAAACGGTGAGCAATAATAATGGCCGTCCGGCCGGCCAGCAGTGTCGCCAGTGCACTGTCCAGCCGGGCCTGGGATGGTACGTCCAGACCGCGGGCCGCTTCATCCAAAATAACCAGCGGCGCATCCTGGAGGAAAGCGCGGGCAATCGCCAGCCGCTGCCGCTCCCCGCCGCTAAGACCATGACCGCCGTCGCCGATCAGAGTATCATAGCCAGCCGGCAACCGCAGGATGAAATCATGGGCGCCGGCTGCCTTGGCTGCCGCCATTACTTCATCGAGCCGGGCTGCAGGCCGGGCCAGACAGATATTATCGGCCACAGTTCCCTGAAACAAGTGGGGCCGCTGGGGTACGAAAGCCACCTGCGGCAACCAGTCTGCCGGCGAGAGTTCCCTTAAGGACCGGCCGTTAATCAATATCTCACCGGCACTCGGCGCAAGAAAAGCCAGCAGCAAAGCAGCCACGGTGCTTTTCCCCGCCCCGCTCGGCCCCACAATAGCCAAATGCTGTCCTGCCGCCAGCGTAAAGGATATTCCCTGTAACGCGGCTTGGGCCCCGGGCCGATATACGGCCTGCACATTCCGGAACACTATATCAATCTGCTGCTGCCGCGGCCAGGCGGTATCGCCGCCGGCGGCCTGCGGCCCCTTTACTTCCAACAGGCGGACAATATCGGCTGCCGCCGCTTTTCCCGCCATCCCGGCATGGAACTGGCTGCCCAGCATTCTAAGCGGCAAATAATACTCCGGTGCCAACAGCAGAACAAAGAAGGCCTGAAAAAACTGAACCTCGCCATATAGCAGCCGCAACCCTACGGTTACTGCCACCAGCGCCGTACTGATGGTAGCCAGCAGTTCCAGGGCCAGGGCCGACAAAAAGGCCACTTTGAGCACGTCCATGGTAGCATCGCGAAATTCTTTACTCACCCGGGTAATTACTATAATTTGCTCCAGGCTGCGGCCAAACAGTTTCAAAGTTGTCAGCCCGGAAAGAACATCGAGAAAATGGGCACTCAACCCGTTTAGCGTCTCCCATTGTCTGATATTCCTGCTTTCTGCCATCTTGCCGATCAGCACCATGAATACAGGAATGAGCGGCGCTGTAATCAGCATAATCAGGGCTGATGTCAAATCAAGCGGCCACACCGTAAACAGGATGAATACCGGGATCATGGCTGCCTTAGCCAGTTGCGGCAGGTATTTGGCAAAGTAGGCTTCCAGGTTTTCCACACCCTCGCCGGCAATGCTGATCAGTTCACCGGCCGGCTGCTGCGCCAGAGTCACCGGCCCCAGGCCCAGCAGATGCTTTGTCAGGCGCCGGCGCAGGCCGGTTTTGACGGCGGCGGCCAGTTTAAAGGCCTGTAGGCCTTCCAGATACAGCGCTGCCGCCCGCGCCACAGCAATGCCGGCTAATAACCCTAACAGTCCGGCGACAGCGGCCAAATTTTGTTTTCCCAAAAACAGCCTGTCGATTACCTGGGCAAGATAGTAGGCCTGGGCAATGGCCAGCAGACCGCCCCCGGCCCCCAGGCCGGCCACCACAAGTAACAGACTGCGTTCCCGGGCTGCTTCCTGACGTAAATATCTGTCGAGCAGAATGAGTCACCCCTTTAGGAAAGCACGGTTTACGCCGGGCTTTCGCGAAAACGTAAAGCCGCTGCCAGCTTATGCTGCAAGAAATTACGCCCGCTTTCAGCATAAGAAGAAAACCGCCCACATGGCGGTTTTCGCGCTATTGCTCTCAGGCAATATATACTACAATTCCGGATCGGATTCCTGCCCGCCAGCCAGTTTTTTCCCGGCCGCGACGGCGGAAACCACGGTTGCCGTTAATGCAGCTGCTGCACCGGCCCGGTCTCTTCGAGCTGGTCAATCGCCACATGCAAGGTGTTGCGTTGCTCAAGATACGTTACATGCGCTGTATTCCGGCCTTTGTCAATGTCTTCAATCCACACATAATTGTTGCGGTATTTAACGCCGATAATATCCGGTGACCGCATAATTTGTTCAGCCCGTGTTGCATCCATGAAAACCACCCCTTTGCCAAGTAGTATTTCACTCGGCCGGGGCTTTATACTTTGAACTTTTTTACCGTTTTTTCTATACTGTCCATCTGGGCGACAGCAGCCTCAATGGATTGTGTACCTGTCTGCGCAGCCTGTGCCGAAACCCCGGTCACATAGTTGGCGCTGGCCGTCAGTTCCTCCGAACAGGTAAGCAGAATTTTATCCGCCTTTTTGTAAATTAAAAAAGAACCAGGAAAATTCCTGGTCCCAGCCGGTTGCGATACTGTTAAAATTCCAGGCGGGCCGCCTTCGTTGCCAGCTGCTGGTCCTCTAGCGACGGCCGGCCGCTGATGCCCACCGCACCAATTACCCTACCGTCTGCGGCCACGATGGGCGCACCGCCCGGCAAAGGCGTAAGCTCGGGATCACAAAAATAACTGATGTCCAGCCGCTCCTGCTGCAGCCTGTCCTGAAAAGCGGCGGTGGTTGTCTGCATCCGGGCGGCGGTATACGCTTTGTGCCGGGCAAAGTGCACGCAGCGGGTAGGCACACCGTCCATTTTTATTAAACCAACCAGAAACCCTTCCTGGTCGCAGACAGCTACGGCCACCGGACTGCCGCCGTCGGTTGCCGCGGTGTTAACAACTCCGCTGATAATCTGCTCGCAGAGGTGCATTGTCAATTTTTGCATACCATCAACTCCTGCTTACTGTTATAACAATAGCGGCGGGCAATCCTCCCGCAACAGCCCCAATAGTTCCAGATCCACATATTTGCCGGCCAAAAAGGCGGCTTTCCGCAATGTTCCCTCATACCGGTAACCGCATTTCTCGGCCACACCGCGGCTGGCCTCATTGCCGGCTACGACGGTCAGTTGCAGCCGCGGGATGGGTTTTGATTCAAATAAAAAAGCCGAAAACAATGCCAAGGCTTCCGACATATACCCTTTTCCCCGGTTCTCCCGCCGGAAAATTTGGTATCCGACTTCATAACCGGCCCGATAATCGGCATTCCGGAAATGAATGATTTCGCCAATAATGTCGCCGGCTTTATCGAGAATAAGCATCCGGCCAAAATTCTCATGCCAAAAGCCCCGTTCGTTAAAACCACGGCGAAACGCCGGTTCAGCCGGAATATCCATCAGCCAGTACTCGCCCTTTTCCGATACATCGGTCATTAATCTATAAATGAGCTCAAGATCAGCTTCCCGCACAGTCCTGAGACATACCTTATTTCCCTGAAGCACACAACCACATCCCACACCATCACGCCTTCCCAGAAAAAATTGCTTCTATAGTATTCCTCATTATCTAATATTATCATAAAAAAGTAAACCCCGGCAAAGCCGGGACACATTTAATAAGCAAAAATTAAAGAATACAGGACTGGCGCCCGGAATCAGACTACTGGCGGGGTGTCGCTGAAGCTCCGCAAGAAATCATATTTTAGCCGGCTTAAGCACATTCCCGCCCAGCCCGGTTACTACAACACTGCCGTCGGCAGCAACGGTAATTTCCAGCAGTTGTCCGGCTTGGCCCGCAATATCGGCATGTCCCCTGAGCCTGTCGGTCAAGAACAGCAATTCCTGATTGTCAGAGCCCAAGAGATATTGCCGGGACGGACGCTCCTGCTCAAACGGCCCGGCAATCAGGAGATCGGTAACGGCCAGCAGACGGTTCCAGTCCGCGTTTGCCCCGGCCGTAAGCTCACTATAGGTATAGCCTGTGAAAACGACAATGTTTAAGCCGTGCCGCTGCAGTTCACTGGCTAAAGCGGCCAGGGTTGCGGCCTGCGCAAAAGGCTCCCCGCCGGAAAAGGTAACCCCGGTGATATCCTGAACAGCCAGAATGCGGCCGGCCAATTCGCCGGCCGTCACCAGCTGATTGTCCCGGAAGGCCTGCATATCCTGGTTAAAGCAGCCCGGACAGCGCCGGGGACAGCCCTGTACCCAGACAACGGCCCGTAAGCCGGGTCCATTGACGCGGGACTTAGGCAATAAGGCGGCCATATTAATAAGGCCTTGCGGTGCTGGCTGGTCCTGGCTATTCATCGCTGGTTGTTCCGGACCTTGGAGGCATCTGCCGGCTGTTCGTAATATTCGGGCGTCATCTCCCGTACCTTGACATCCCCCAGCGCCTCTTCAATGGGCTTGGTAATATCCAGGCATTTGCCGCCCTTGGCCCCAGCCACTTTGATGCTGACCTGGCCATTGGCGTCAATAGTTATTTCCAGTTCCTCTTTATCCATAGCCTACCATCCCCTTTCCTGCTCGCTAATCCTGGTCCTCTATTTCCAGGAGCACCTGACCCGAGCCGGTCTCACCGGCAACCTCGCCCGGATACGAGGCCGACTGGGCGCGCCCCTCCTGCAGCCACTGCCGGAGGTATTGGATATTTTCCCGTTGGGAAACCGATAGCGGCACCTGCCGTTTTAATGACAGCACAATATCCTCGGTGGTAATTTCGCGCATATTGTCGCTAAAGGCCAAATACATAGCATCGATAATGGCCTGCTCGATCTCGGCGCCGACATACCCGTCCGACTCTTTTACCAGACGCTTGAGGTCAAATTCGCGCGGATTGCGGTTGCGCCGCTTGAGATGGGTGACAAAAATTTCGCGGCGTTCAGCCATATGCGGCAAATCCAGGAAGAAGATTTCATCAAACCGGCCTTTGCGCATTAGTTCAGGCGGCAGCGCGGCAATGTTATTGGCCGTGGCCACCACAAAGCAAGGCGCTTTTTTATCCTGCATCCAGGTGAGCAACGTCGCAAACACCCGCTGGCTGGTGCCGGCATCGCCGGCGCCAAAGGCAAAAGCCTTTTCAATTTCATCCACCCAGAGAATGCAGGGAGCGATCGTCTCGGCGATATTGAGCGCCCGGCGCGTACGGTCCTCCGACTCGCCGACATAAGCGCCAAACAGCGCACCGACATCCAGCCTCAGCAGCGGCAGCTGCCACAGACTGCTAATCATCTTGGCGGTCAGGCTCTTGCCGGTACCGGGAATGCCAACCATGGCAATGCCCTTGGGCGCCGGCAGACCGTAATCACGGGCATCTTTGGTAAAAGCCATTTCCCTGAGCCGCAGCCAGTCCTTCAGCACGCCCAGACCGCCGACACTTTCGGCGGTTTCCGTGGTGTTTAAAAACTCCAGCGCCTCACTCTGCCGCACCAGTTGGGCCTTTTCCTCCGTAATCAGCGAGATGCTGCGGTCATCCAGGCAGCCGCAGGTGACAATGGCTTTGGAAAATACCCGGCGGGCCTGCCCGGCCGTCATGCCCATGGCCGCCTGCACGACCTTATCCCGGCCGTTATCCGTTAAATTTATTTTTACATTGGCGCCTTTTAAAAGGCTGTCAAGCACATTGTCGAGTTCTTCGCCGTTGGGACGCTTGAGGTGGATAACAACCGCCTCGTCCTGGAGTTCATCAGGAATTTGCCCGGTAGGGGTAGTAATAACAAGCGAAGTCCGGGTTTGAGTCAGGCGCTGCACCACACTCCGGAGTTTCCGCCGCACCGGCGGATTGCTCCAAAAATCATGGAAGTCCTTGCAGACAAAAATAGCCCCCGTATTATCCATCCCGGTCTTTTCCATCAGTTCAAGCGCCACCAGCGGATCGCGGCATTTTAAATCCAGCGAGGTACGCCCGGTCAGTACGGTAAAGCCGTCGGCCACATCCCAGGTCAGGCAGGTGCGGTTTTTTTGCTCGCAGACCGTCTTTAAGTTCTCAATAGCCCGTTGTTCCTCCGGTGTTACGATGACAATCAGTGTAACCCTTGCCCGGATATAGGTATCAAATTGTTCTGCAAAATTATCCATAGCCGTTCCCTCCCTACACCCATCTTCGCACGGTCAGCCGGAGCGCGCCGCTTGCGTCCCGTTGTTGTTCAACAACATTAAAGCCCTGGCGGCGCACCTGGTCCATCACGGTGGTCAGGGCATATTGCTGCTGCACTTGCGTGGTAAATTCCTGCTCGCTGATGCCCTGCACGCCAAACCAGTCGGTCACAAAACTGTAAGTGCCGTCCGCCCCGAGAACAAAACCAATATCATAGCCCTGTTTCATCCGTACGGCAATATCCACAGCCGTCTGCTGCCCGCGGTATCCCCGGATAAAAGCCTGTTCCGCCACTTCATAGCCTAACTCTTTTAAGCTGGCCAGTAACATCTCTTTGTTATTCATCTTTGTTGCCACCTGAGTAAAATGCGACATCAGCCACTCCTCCTACTATTCAAGTTTGGCAACAGGCAGTCGGTCACCCACCACCGCTCCGCTGCCTGCCTCCGAGACGGTTGCTACCAGCTGGCCGTTACTGTCCACGCCGACACTGACATGAAAACCCACTTGTCCTCTGGCCCTAGGCCCGGCAGCCGTGAGAATCAGCGGCTTATCCTCATTGAGGCACTGCTCCCCGTCATCCAGGCGATAGATAAACAAGGCCATTTCCTGCTGACCGTCGTAGCTGGCTTTAACGGCAAAATCTGCTACCGGGCCGTCACTCGGGTAAAAGCACCCGGCGTTAACCAGCCGGTGATAGGCATAGCCGTCAGATCGCAAATAACGCAAGCCGTAACTATGGCGCAGATAACCGCAGGTACCGGCCCCGGCTGTCAGAATCGCCGCCCCGCAGGCTGCAGCCGTCAAAGGCCGCCGGTCATACACCGGCACAGCGGCAAAAAAACTGTGAATTGCCGCCAGCAGCTCTGCTTGGACACCGCAGCCGGTAACTACCGTCCCGGCCAGATTGCCGGCCGTATACCCCAGCAGTTCAGCGCCCCGCAGCGTCTGCTGCAGCAAGGCTGTCAACGCCGGCGCAGGTTCCCCGGCGCCAGCCGCCTCCAGCAGGAAAACCTGTTTATAACTAAGCACCCGGATGTTTCGCGGGTCTGCATCACCGGTGCCGGGAATGGCTTGCACAATAACCGTTTCGATCATATCAGTGTCCGCATTGACAACCATATAGACATCTTCCGGTCTAACCGGCATACCTGCGCCCCAGGCGGCCGCCCACGGCTGTTCGACCACCTCCAGGCGGGTATAGCCGGCCTGCCGGACCGCGCTTTCGAGCCAGCGCGCATACCGCTGGCAAACCGTCGGGGACAAACAAGCACCGGCAGGGAGGATAAAGGTTATGGCGGCTTCCTCTGCCAGCCCCAGGGCCTGACCGGCACGGCTGATAACCGCAGCTAAGTAGTCCTTGGCAATATCCTGCCCGCTTAAACGCCGGCCGCCCACCGGATGGTACACCCGTTTACCGGTAAGCACATCGGCCTGCAAATTACTAAATAGTTTACGGTCAGCAGCCAGGCCGCTCCTGCCCTCGAACGCTTCCTGACCAATCAGCCGGGGAGCATCCGGCCCGTCTCCGTAGCCAATCAGGGAGGGAGCAAGATACACTCTCATGTCCCCGTCGGCGGCCGGCCGTGTCACACCTGGTATATACAAAACGTCGGCCCGGCGGAAATCCTGCCGCCAATAGGCGGCCACCGTACAGCAATTGCCAAAATCAATGGTCAGCCGTCCAGCCATCGGCATCCCCCTTACAACTACAACATGATATCATACCGGAACTTTGCGGTAAGCAAGCTCTGCAAAAATTGAGCTGCCTGTTTGGCAGCCGGTTCGGTTTCCGGCGATGCCGCCAGGCAGGCCAGCCACTGCCAGTCGGCATGAGTGGCCAGGGCCAGCGGTTTGGTCAGCCGCAACTGCTTTATTACGATCTGTCCTGTTGGCTCAAGAACTGCCGCCAGCGCGGCATCGTGGCTGACAGCCAGCAGCCGGTCCGCCTGGCTGCTCCAGAGCAGCCTGCCGTTATCCGCCTGCCACACCCGCAGCAGGCCGTCGGTTCCGTTGCTGACAAGCAGCCGCCCTTCCCCGGCAAAGGCCAGAGCCTGCACCGGGCAGGTATGGGCCGCCCAGAGCTGCTTGCCGCCTTTGCCGCCGGTCAGTGCATAGGTGCGGATTTTACCGTCCCGCCCGCCGCCGGTGGCCCGTTTAGTCTGAAGATGTACCGCCATAGTGTAAAACAGACTACCCGGATACTGTCCCTGGGTAGTCATATAGGCACCATCCCAGGCCCACACCCTGGCCGGTGCAGCCCCGCCGGCACAGGCAATCGCCAATAATTCCCCCTGATTGCCGGCCGCCATCGCCGTCACCAGCCCGGACTGGCCGCTCACGCTGTTAAGCCACCTGACGTCAGGCAGTTGCCAGCTATGCACCTTGCCATCCCTGCCGGCCGTTACCAGATAACGTCCGTCAGGAGAGAACGTCACGGCGGTAATACCGCCGGCATGCAGATCAACCGTACGCCACAGACTGCCGCTGGCGACCTGCCACAGCCGGAGCCGCCCGTCACTGCCGCCGCCGGCCACAATGCATCCGTTGGGATGAAAAGCCATAGCCTCGATGCGAGCCCCCAATCCCGGACTGGCCAAAACAACGGCCGGCCGCCCGTCGGGCACGAACATTTCCCGGCCGGTCTGCGGGCACAGCGCCATGATCCGCTCCCAGTCGGCTTGTTCCCGGCGCCTGGGGCTCCAGCCGGCGCTGCCCAGCGCCAGCACAATTTCGGCAGCCCAGTTGGCCGGGGCCTTAAAGGCCAATCGGTATAATTCAGGCCACCGCTCCTGACTGACAAGCAAATCCAGCATGGCCCCCCAGTCGGCATCGGTAATTTCTTCATATTCATCCCGGCGGCCGCCGGCTAATAAAAGGCCGGCCAACAGCAGGCTATGTCCGTTTTGCCGGGCGGCCGTTAAAAACAGCTGCCGCTCCGCCGGCGTTGCCTGACTGTAGCCTTTGGCCAACAGCGGCCTGGTTTCCTGCCAGTCCAGCGCATAGTACTTATCCCATTGGCCGGTGATGCAATAGTACAGGGCCGCCCGGCTAGCAAGCGCCGGCGCGTACCGGGCAATAACCGCCCAATTCTGCAGCCGTTCATTTTTTCCACTCAGCACCAGCCGGCATACCGCTTCTATCGCCGGCCGGCTGGTCAGAGTTAACAGCAGCCGCCTGGCCCGGCCGGCGATACTTCTGTCAGCATCATCCACTGCCGTTAACAGTTCCGGAATGAGCTCCGGACTTTCCGCCAGCATCAGCCGGCCGGCGCCTGTTTTTAAGACGGTCAGCAGTCGCAGCCCCAGCGGCCGGGAGGCCAGATAGCCCGCAGTACAGAGAGTTTCTTCCAGCTCGGGGTGGCGGGAATCGGCCCATAGCCGGCACAGGGCATCAATGGCTCCTCCGTCGGACAAGTGGCGCAGCGCATATCGGGCGGCACTGGCAACCTGCGGCTCGCTACTGCTTAACGCTGCCACCAGCGGTTCTACGGCTTCCGGCCCCATTCCGGCCGGAATATGCGGATGGCCGGCGGCCAGCGCCGCCAGTACCAGCTTGTTGACGGCCTCGGCTTCTGCCTGGGCGGTCAGGCCGGCAGTATCCTCCGCTGCCGGCCCTTGGTCCTCGGTCTCAGCCTGCAGCTTCGCCATGATGCCCCAGACAATTTCCCGGATATTCTGGCGCCCGCCGGCCGCCTGCTGTTCGCTGACGATTGTTTCAGCCAGCTGCCTGAGTTCAGCTACGTACTCACTGGGATAAACCCAGGCCAGTTGCCGCAAAAATTCATTGTCATCATCCCGCAGCGCCATTTCCTCACCACCTGTACCGCCGATGTTTGTATACTGTTAGTATTCCAGGTCTTTGGCAGTTACCCTCTTACGGAAGGTCCAATATACCCAGCCCTGATAGATCAGCACAACAGGCACCAGCGCCAGCGCCGCCACCGTCATGATCTTTAATGTATAGGGCGTGGAGGACGAGTTGGTAATCGTCAGGCTCCAGGCCGGATTGAGACTGGAAACCATGAGACGGGGGAATAAACCCCAGAAAAAGGCAATCGTCGTCAGCGCCACCGTTAGGCTGCTTAGAATAAAACCAAGTCCAAACCGTTTAACAAACATGGCACCATACGCGCCGACAAACATAACTACGGCGCCCCAAAGGCTTATCCCGGCCCCTGTGCTGGCGAATAAATCGGTATTGCTGTAGGTCATCCCCACCAGCGTCAGACAGAATACGGCGGCCAGCACTCCGGTCCGGACGGCCGCGCCGCGGGCCCGCTCCACCATTGCGCCTTCGGTTTTAAGCGTCAGGTACATCGCCCCGTGGAAAGCAAACACCATGACAAAGGCCAAACCGCCCACCACAGTGTAAGGACTGAGCAGATCGAAGAACGTACCGACATACTGCATTTTGGCGTTAATCGGCACACCCTTGATCAGATTGGTAACCGCCACACCCCAGAGGAGCGCCGGTATCGCACTGCCGATAAAAATCATCCAGTCCCAGGTGCTGCGCCAGGTCGGGTTTTCATCCTTACTGCGGAATTCAAAGGCCACACCCCGGGCAATCAGCGCCATCAGCATGAGAAACAGCGCCAGGTAAAAACCGCTGAACAAGGTGGCATACACATGCGGGAAAGCGGCAAACATGGCGCCGCCGGCAGTGATCATCCACACTTCGTTGCCATCCCAGACCGGACCGATCGTATTGACCAGTATCCGGCGCTCAGTATCATTTTTTCCCAGGAAAGGCAGCAACATGCCCACGCCATAATCAAACCCCTCAAGAAAGAAAAACCCGATAAACAACACCGTGACTAAAATAAACCACAGTACATTTAGCTCCATAACGCCGCCCCCTTTGCTGCCGGTTTATTAGGAGTTACTGAAGTCTCCACCGGCCCTTGCCGGACAAACTTCTGCACCAGATACACAGCGACAGCGGCCAGCAGGGCAAATATCAACGTAAAACCGGTCAATGAGATCCAAATGCTGCCGGCTCCTACCGACGGCGATACCGCCTGCTCGGCTTTCTGCAAACCAAATACAATCCAGGGCTGCCGGCCGGCTTCGGCTACAAACCAGCCGCTCGAATTGGCGAGATACGGCAGCGGCAGACTCCACAGCAGAGCCTTCAATACCAGCGGTCTGTTTTCCAGTTGCCCGCGCCACCAGAGGTACGCAGTTGCCAACACTAAGAGCAGCATCACACTGCCGGCGGCCACCATCACGCGGAAACTCCAAAACAGCGGCGTCACGGCCGGAACATAATTGCCGGGGCCGTACTGGGCGATATATTCCTTTTCTATATCCCGGATGCCCTTTACGGCGGTGTTGGGGTCGTCGTTGGCCAATACCGACAGCATGGCCGGAACAGCGATTTCGCTTGTATTGGTTTGCTTCTGCTCATCAATTACGGCGGCCACGGCAAAAGGCGCCGGGTTAACTGTCTCCCACAGCGCCTCGGCTGCAGCCAGTTTCATCGGCTGAACCTTGGCGATATATTGGGTTTGCGTATGTCCGCTGCCCATTACCAACAGCAGGCCGGCGGCCGCACTGATCAAACCCACTTTTAAGGAAACCCGGAAAAAGTCCACATGGGTTTTACGCAGCAGATGATAAGCGCTGATCGCTAATACAAAGAACCCGGCGGTAACCAGGCCGGACAACACCGTGTGCGGAAACTGATAAAAAACGTAAGGATTGGTGATAAGTGCGGCAAAATCAGTCATTTCGGCCCGGCCATTTTGCAGAGCATAGCCTACAGGGTGCTGCATAAAAGAGTTGGCGATCAGAATCCACAGGGCGGACAGGTTGCTGCCAAACGCCACCAGCCAGATACTCAAGGCATGCAGCCCCTTGGGTAGCCGCTCCCAGCCAAAAATCCACAGTCCCAGGAAAGTAGACTCCAGAAAAAAAGCGGTAAGCGCTTCCAGCGCCAGCGGTGCGCCAAAAATATCCCCCATGAAGCGGGAATATTCCGACCAGTTCATGCCAAAATGGAACTCCTGAATAATACCGGTAACCACACCCATGGCAAAATTGACAAGAAACAGTTTGCCCCAGAATTTTGTTTGCTGTTTGTACAGTTCATTGCCGGTGCGGACATAGATAG
>JAEZQV010000189.1 GCA_023441125.1 Bacillota bacterium | reverse complement strand
CGGCGGCCAGCCCGCTGGCGAAAATTGTGGTAATCAGCGCTTTGAGCGGGAAAGATAAAATTGTCGAAGCCATTCATGCCGGCGCCAGCCATTTTATCATTAAGCCCATTACCTATGACAAAGTTGTCAAAGTAATAAAAACGGTACTGGAAGGCAATATTTCGCCCGAGCAGCGGCTGATGCTGGCCAACCGGCTGGCCGCCGATGAGGCAGCGCCGGCGCCGGCCTTTCCTGTGGGACCGGCGCTCCGGGAAGAGGCATCTTATGTACTGGAGAATAAGCACGGAAAATTTATTGCGATAACCGTCAAGCCGGGCATGAATGCCGGCCAGGCGGAACAACTGGCAACAGATATTGAAGATTGCCTGTTTACCGGCTATCGCCGCTTTTTACTTGATTTTGGCAAGATCAGCAATATGCCGGCTGACATTTTGTCGATCCTTACGGCCGCGATTGCCAGTATCCAAGCGGAAGGCGGGCAGGTGCGCGCCATGGCGGAGGCGGAAGAATTTATTCGGCTGGTGCAAAATAATGCCAAAGCGGTAGCAAGCGGCTTAGCCGGTGTTCTGCGTCAGATTGGCGAACGATGAATAAGAACTGTCACCCGGCCAATACTATGATTGAGAATCTCAACAATAGTAACGGAAAGGGTGACAGTTTTGCGCGTTCATAATGGCTATAAAATATTGGCAGGTGCTCTCCTCGTACTGGTTGTCATTGCCGCTGTTTTCGCCGGCGGCTGCAGTACCGCCAAAAAACCGGCCCCCAAACCGCTGCCCGGCGATCAAACCCAGCAGGGAGCGCCAGGGAATGTTGCTATGCCGCCGCGAATGATCATTGGATATTATGAAAATCCGTGGCCGGGTACACCGGATCAAACCGGCTCTTTCCCCAGTATGAAAGCCCATGGCAAGAGCTTGACGGCGGTAGGGCCTTTCTGGTACCGGGCCACCAAAGACGGTACCTTAGAGGCTAAAGACAGCCAGCTGGTATTAGACACGGCCCGTCAGCTGGGACTTAGCATATATCCGCTGGTGACCAATAAGACCGGTTCGACCGATACGGTCCTGGGAGATCCGGCCGTTCGCACCAAAGTAACCGACAGTATTGTCAAGCTGGTGCAGGAAAAGGGCTACGACGGCATCAATATTGATTTTGAACTGCTGCCGCCCAAGCATAAAGATAATCTCACGGCCTTTATGGCTGAATTGTATCCCAAACTGAAGGCCATCAATAAGCAGGTTATTATCTCGGTGTTTCCCCAGGTGGATGTGGCGGAGGATGTTTCCGGCGCCTATGACTATCCGGCCTTGGCCAAAAATACCGACTTTCTGCAAATCATGACCTATGACAAGCACTGGGCGACTTCCGAGCCCGGTCCGATTGCCCCGCTCGACTGGTATGAGAAAAATATCAAATATGCCATCGAGCAAAGCGGCGGTCCGCATAAAGTCATTATTGGCGTGGGCGCTTACGGTTATGACTGGGTAGGCAAAGAGGGCGAAACGATAAAATACGTGGACGCCATTGTGCTGGCTGAAAAACAAGGCGTCAAAATAAATTATGACGACAAGGCGCAGGCGCCGTGGTTTAAATATAAGAATCACGAAGTCTGGTTTGAAAACGACAAAAGTACGGCTGCTAAGCTCGATATTGTCGCCAAATATAACCCGGCCGGGATCGCTATCTGGCGTTTGGGCCAGGAGCAGCCGGAAATCTGGGGCGTTATCGACAAAAAATTCCCCAAGGGTCAATAGCCACTGTCCTGCCGTAAGCACGGCAGGTTTTTTTCTGCCGGCAGCGAATAACAAAGAAGAAAAAGCAAATTTCGGAGGCGAAACGCGATGGCTGTTGTGGAAGTTACCATTGTCCCCTTAGGTACGGGTTCCCCCAGTGTCAGTCAGTATGTGGCCGGCTGCCACAAGCCGCTGGAACAGGCCACAGACCTCACGTACCAGCTGACCCCCATGTCGACAATCATTGAAGGCCAGCTTGACCGCATCCTGGAGGTGATCCGCCAGATGCACGAGACGCCGTTTGCGGCCGGGGCCCAGCGGGTGTCGACCACAATCCGGATCGATGACCGGCGGGACAAGGAAATTACCATGGCCGGAAAAATCAAAGCAGTTACAGATAAACTGTAATATCACCCAAAAAGTTCTTGACGAAAAACTACATTATTTGCTATACTTCAAGACAAGTCCCCGGTGCGGGGGCTTGTCTTGTTATGTAAAGATGCTGCAAATAGACGATGAAAGGGTGATCGTGGCTTGACGACATCACGCCTCGAAAAACGATTAACAGAACAGCGCAAAGTCCGGCGCAACCGGTTTTTACTCATATTTACCTGTATGCTATTGTTTATTTGTGTGGCTGGAGCCACTTACTACTGGGCAACAGGCGGCACCTTCGAGAAAGCCCGGCGGGCAGGCGCCGCTGTTACCGGCATGCCTCATAAAGTTAATATTCTGGTCTTGGGTGTCGATGAACGCAGTGATGATGTCGGGCGTTCAGACACGATGTTTGTGGTTACTGTGGATACGTCGACAAAACAGGTGTCCCTATTGTCCATACCGCGCGATACCAGGGTCAAGATCCCCGGTTATGGCTGGGACAAGATCAACCATGCCTATGCGGAAGGCGGTCACACCCTGTCCCAGCGGGCGGTGGAGGACTTGCTGGGTATTCCGATGGATTATTACGTCCTCATTAACTTTGCCGCCTTTAACAAAATTGTGGATGCGATCGGCGGGGTAACGGTAGATGTTGAAAAACGTATGTATTATGAAGATCCCTATGACAATCTGGTAATCGATCTTAAACCCGGCGAGCAGAAGCTGGACGGACGGACGGCCATTCAATATGTGCGCTACCGGGATGAAGAAGGCGATATCGGCCGGATTGCCCGGCAGCAGCACTTTATCAAAGCCGTTCTGAAAGAAGTCACCAGTCCGTTTATTCTGCCGCGCATTCCAGCCGTCATCCGGGAAGTGGGCGCTGCGGTCAAAACGGATATGACGACGGCGGAAATGCTGAATTTGGGCAAGCTCTTAAACGATGCGGCCAAAACCGGGCTGAAGACCGATACTGTACCGGGAAAACCGGCCTATATCAGTGATATCAGCTACTGGCTGCCGGATATCACTGAGCTGCGCAGCTATGTGGCGCGGTCGCAAGGCATGACCACCGACTCCAAATATGTTGCGGAAGCGCGGGCCATGGCCAGTCAGTATGAGCGCTCCATTCCGCAGGAAATGAAAATCATTGACGTACCCAAGAAACCGGCGGCAGACAGTAAACCGGCCGCTGTTACCGATCCCAAAGCGCCGGATAAGCCCAAGGCACCGGATAAACCGGTTGCGGCCGAAGCCAAGCAGCCGGCCGGCGAAGGCAAACTGCGCTTTGAGGTGGTGAATGCCAGCGGTGTGCCGGAAGCCGGCGACAAAATGGCGGCAACGCTGCGCAGCCAGGGTTTTGATGTTGTCAGTGTGTCCGGTACCGGTTCGGCCAATAAAAATACCGTGGTTATTGCCAACAGCAGCGAGGCTAGCGGCAAATTAACCGCATTGCCATTCCGTTATGCCCTGCAGGTCAACAAAGATGACAGCAAGCCCAATGTGGTACGGGTAATCGTGGGTAAAGACTATCTGAATCAATGATATATAACAACAGATAAATAGCTTAGCTGCCGCTTTGCGGCAGCTAAGCTATTTTTTTTGCCAGTTATGGGATACTAAGAAGGTGGAGGCCGCTGAAGAAAAGGAGACAGCTATGTGGGATGAGAAAAGTCATCGCATCAGAATATTAACGGCGATCGTGATCGCCATTATCAGCCTGCTGGTGCTGCGTCTGGGCTGGATGCAGCTGTTTCAGGGGGCCCAGTACAAAAAAATTGCCGAGCAAAACCGTACCAGACAGATTACCGTTCAAGCGCCGCGTGGTACCATGTATGATAGAAACGGTGCCGTTGTTGTCTCTAACAGGCCGAGTTTTGCCATTTCCATTATCCCCAATGAATACACCCGGCCGGAGGAGGCTACCCCGCTATTGGCCGCCATTACCGGCCTGACGGTCGAGGAAATTAATCAGTTGCTGCAAGGCAATGAAGACTTCCCTTACACGCCGGTACGCATCAAACGGGATGCCGATGATACTATGATTGCCAAAGTAGAGGAGCGGCAGGATTATCTGCCGGGGGTCATTATCGAGGCCGTCCCGGTCAGACACTACGTTTATAAGGAACTGGCCGCCCATGTTCTGGGTTTTGTCGGCAGTATCAGCCAGGAAGAATATGGCCGCCGCAAAAGCCAGGGTTATCATCCGGATGATCTGGTAGGCAAGGACGGGCTGGAGCGGGAATGGGAGGATGTGCTGCGCGGCGTCGACGGCGGTCAGCGGCTGGAAGTCAATGCCGGCGGCGAGGAAGTGCGGCCGCTGGGCAGCCAGCCGGCCAAGGCGGGCCAGGGGCTGGTACTGACTTTGGACGCCAATCTGCAAAAAGCGGCGGAAGAGGCGCTGGCTGCCCAGGTGGACGCCAGCCGCAAGCTGGGTGAGCCGGCTAAAGGCGGCGCCGTTGTCGTGCTGGATGTGAAAACCGGCGGCATATTGGTCATGGCCAGCAATCCGGGCTTTGATCCCAACCTGTTTGCCGGCGGTATCACCAGCCGGAACTGGAATCAGCTTATTGCCAACCCCAATCACCCGCTCAACAACCGGGCTATTCAGAATACCTATCCGCCAGGGTCGGTATTTAAGGTGGTTACAGCGGCGGCGGCGCTCCAGATGAATCTGACCAATCCGCAGGAAATCTTCAACGATAAAGGGGTCTATGTGCTGAATGGCTGGAGTTTTTACGGCTGGGAACCCAAGGGCTTGGGTAAGCTGACCATTGTCGACGCACTGGCCATGTCCAGCGACCCGGTATTTTATGAGCTGGGACGACGGCTGGGCATCGATAATCTGGCGGCCTATGCCCGTACCTTTGGCTTGGGGCAGGTCACCGGCATACAGCTTGCAGGGGAAGAGCAGGGGGTAGTACCTTATTTGGAATGGAAACAGGCCACCTACGGGGAACCCTGGTATCCGGGCGAAACCTTGATCGCGGCCATTGGCCAGGGCTATTATCTGGTAACGCCGCTGCAGCAGGCGCTGCTCTTAATGGCGATAGCCAATAACGGCATTATCTATAAACCGATGCTGGTCGATAAAGTCTTGACGCCGGACGGCAATCTGGCGGAAAAACTGCAACCCGAGGTGCTGCATACCGTAAATCTGCGGCCGGAAGTATGGGATACGCTGCACCAGGGTGTGAGCGCCGTCACCGCCCGTGGGACCGGCGCCGCCGTTTTTCAAGGGTTTCCCCGGACGGTCGCCGGCAAATCGGGCTCTTCGGAAACCGGCCGCGGCACTACCCATTCCTGGTTTGCCTGCTACGCACCGGCCGAGAAGCCGGAGATTGCCATGGCCGTTCTGGTCGAAGAAGGCGGCGAGGGCTCGGTGGCAGCAGCGCCGGTTACCCGCCGCGTTTTGGAAGCCTACTTTGCCATACCGCAAAAAACACTGCCGCCGGCCCCCAGGACGGATTAAACACCAGGGAGTGGCGCTACAATGCCGTTTACTCCCAGCATTGACGGGCGCAGGCAAGACAAACAGGCGGGATTGCCGGGCAATCTTGCTTTTTTCTTGACAAATAAAGGAGAATTACCATTGGAGCGCGAAATATGATAAAATATTTGTGGCAGAGAGTACTCGTCCGGGACGTGAAGTGAATGGAGTTATACCCGCTTAATCTTAAATTGACCGGGCGCCGCTGTGCTGTTGTCGGCGGCGGAACAGTGGCCGAGCGGAAAGTAAAGGCTTTGCTGGCCGCCGGCGCCCAAGTAAGCGTATTCAGTCCGGATTTGACTGCCGGACTGCATGCTTTGCACACAAGCGGCCAACTGTTCTGGGAGCCGCAGGCGTACGCGCCGGGGAATGTCGATAACTTTTTTCTTGTCTTCTGTGCAACCGACCGGCAGGAGATAAACAGGCAGGCCGCCGCGGACGCCAGGGCGGCGGGGGCGTTGGTCAACGTGGCCGATGCCCCGGAGTTGTCCGATTTTTTTGTGCCGGCCCAGGTTGCGCACGGGGACCTGTTGCTTACCGTATCGACCGGTGGCGGCAGTCCGGCCCTGGCCAGGCGGCTGCGGCAAGAAATCGCCGCCCGCTATGGACCGGAATACGGACAGTATCTGGCACTTATTGCCAAGCTTAGGCCGGAAATGAAAAACCGCCTGGCGACAGCCGGCGAGCGGGAACAGTTCTGGCGGGAAACTATTGACCATGAGGCGCTTGATTTGCTAAAGCACGGCAAGTTTAGCGAAGCAGAGGAGAGAATACGACATGCAGCTTGTTGTACTGGGCCTGAATCATAGAACCGCCCCGGTAGAAGTCCGGGAGTGTTTCTCTTTTTCCGAAGAGCAAATCAAAGCAGCCTATAAGCGTCTCCATGAGTATGATGATATTCGTGAATGCGTTATTTTGTCGACCTGCAACCGGACCGAGATGTACGCCGTTGTAGACGATGCGGATGATGCCCTGCCGGTGATGCAGGAGTTTCTTGATCACATGGCTCCCGGCGTGTTGTCGGAGACAAGCTATGACTATTTGTTCTATTTTCAGGAAGAAGAGTGTATGCGCCACCTCTTTCGGGTAAGCGCCAGCCTGGATTCGCTGGTGCTGGGAGAAGGCCAGATCCTAAGTCAGGTAAAAAACGCCTATGCCCTGGCGCGGATCGCCGGCACTACCAGCACGGTGCTGAATACTTTGTTTAACAAGGCGATTGCGGTAGGAAAAAAGGTGCGGACAACCACTCGCATTGCCTATAGTGCAGTATCTGTCAGCTATGCGGCAGTGGAACTGGCCAAAAAGGTGCTGGGCGACTTGACCAACCTGAATGTCCTGGTGCTGGGGGCCGGTGAGATGAGCGAGCTGACCGCCCGTCATCTGGTAGCCAGCGGCGTTAAAACGGTGTTTGTGTCTAATCGCAACTTTGACCGGGCTCAGGCATTAGCCGATAAGTTCCGCGGTGTGGCCATCCCTTTTGAAAACTGTATGAAGTGCGCCGTTGACGCGGATATTGTGATTACCTCAACCGGCGCACCGCATTATATTATTCATTCCTGGGATGTTGCCCATCTTATGCCCAAGCGGCAGGGACGGCCTATCTTTTTTATTGACATTGCCGTTCCCCGGGATATTGAGCCCGAGGTAGGGGCTATTGCCGGGGTAACGCTCTATAACATCGACGACCTTGAAGCGGTTGTCGAATCCAATTTGCGCGGCCGGGAGCAGGAGGCCAAAGAAGCCGAACACCTGATTGACGAGGAAATGGCCGGTATCATCGAACGGTTCCGCTATTTGTCTTACCGGCCGACGCTGGCCCGCCTGACCGATAAGGCGGAACGGATCCGCCAGCGGGAAATCAAGCGGGCGCTGGCCAAGCTGCCGGACGTTACGGCCGAGGAGCGGCGCATATTTGAAAATATGTCCAAAATGATTGTGCGCAAACTGCTGCGCGACCCCATTATCCGACTGAATGAAACGGCCGGCACCGATAAGGAATATTATTATCAGGACGCCCTCCGTAAAATGTTTAAGCTCGATATTGCATTGGAAATGGCACGGGAGCGGCAAGACGATTTAGGAGAGGAACAAAACAGTGAAACAAAAACTTGTCATCGGTACGCGCGGCAGTAAGCTGGCTTTGTGGCAGGCCAATCATATTGCTGCCTGTCTGCGCCAAGAGTACCCGGGAGTGGAAATCGAGCTCAAAAATATGGTAACAACAGGGGACCGGATTCTGGATGTGCCGTTGGCTAAGATCGGCGGCAAGGGACTGTTTACCAAAGAACTGGAAGTGGCTATGCTGAGCGGGGAAATTGACCTGGCCGTGCACAGCCTGAAGGATATGCCCACCGAGCTGCCGGCCGGCCTGGTGCTGGCGGTGGTAACAGACCGGGTTGATCCCGGCGATGCTTTAATCAGCCCCGCGTATAAGACCCTGGCTAACCTGCCGGTAAACGCCAGAGTGGGCACGTCCAGCCTCCGGCGTAAAGCGCAGCTTTTGCATGCCCGGCCGGACCTAACTGTGGTTGACTTGCGCGGCAATTTGGATACCCGGCTTAAAAAGCTGACCAGCGAAAACCTGGACGCCATCCTGCTGGCGGTAGCCGGTCTCAGGCGTCTGGGCTGGGATGAGCATATTACTCAGATTCTGCCGCAGCATATCTGCCTGCCGGCAGTCGGCCAGGGAGCGCTCGCCATTGAAGCGCGGGCCGGCGATACTGAAACACTGGCTATGCTGGCATTTTTGAACCATGAACCTACCCGCCGGGCAACCCTGGCGGAGCGGGCTTTTCTGGCCGAGGTGGAAGGCGGCTGCCAAATACCCATCGGTGTTTACGGTCAGCTGGAGAAGGACCGTCTGGTACTCAATGCCGTGATTATGTCGCCGGATGGCAAGGAAGTTGTCCGGGATACGGCCGGCGGCAGTCCGGACGATGCCGCTGAATTGGGCCGTACCCTGGCGGTGCGGATGCTGGCCAGCGGCGGCCGGGAAATTCTGGCTAAACTTTATGACGCTTAAGCGAGGGTAAGGAGGATTCCAATGAAGCAGGGGATTGTCTATTTAGTTGGCGCCGGTCCCGGTGACTACGGACTGATTAGTTTAAAAGCGATAGAATGTATTAAACAGGCCGATACCATTGTTTATGACCGGCTGGCGGATGACCGCCTGCTGGACGCGACCAGGCCTGATGTCGAACTGATTTATGTCGGCAAAGCCTCCAGCGATCATACCATGCGGCAGGAGGATATCAATCAGCTGTTGGTTGATAAGGCCAAGGAAAACAAAACAGTTGTCAGGCTTAAGGGGGGCGACCCGTTTGTGTTCGGACGCGGCGGGGAAGAGGCCCTCACACTTTTAGAAAACGGACTGCCGTTTGAAGTGGTGCCGGGGATTACGTCGGCCATCGCGGTGCCGGCTTATGCCGGTATTCCGGTCACGCACCGAGGGATTGCCACTTCGTTTGCCGTAATTACCGGCCATGAAGACCCTACCAAGGGCGAATCCTCCATGAAGTGGGATAAACTGGCCACGGCGGTTGACACTCTGGTATTTCTAATGGGTGTGGAGAATTTGCCGTACATAACCAGCCAACTGATTGCGCATGGCCGGCCGGCCGATACACCGGCTGCCGTTATTCGCTGGGGGACAAAACCGGAACAGGAAGTGCTTGTGACCACAGTGGGCCGCGCGGCTGCCGAAGTGGCCGCGAAAGGTCTCAAACCACCGGCGATCTTTCTTGTCGGCCAGGTAGTTTCTCTACGGGAAAAATTGGCCTGGTTTGACAATAAGCTGCTGTTTGGCAAGAAAGTACTGGTGACCCGGGCCCGGGAGCAGGCCAGTATGCTTACCGATAGCTTAGCTAAACTGGGGGCGGACTGTATCGAGGCTCCGGCCATTAAAATTATGCCGCCGGCAAGTTATGATCAACTGGATGCGGCCATTGCCTGTCTGAACGAATACCAGTGGCTGATTTTCACCAGCCCCAATGGCGTGGATTATTTCTTTACAAGACTGGCAGCCGCCAAACTGGACGCCAGGGCCATTGCCGCCAAAGTAGCGGCGATCGGTTCGCAGACCGCCGGACGGCTCAAAAACTACGGTATTATTGCCGATATTGTGCCGGCCGAATTTCGCGCCGAGGGCATTATCGAAGCGCTGGCAAGCGATATAACACCAGGCATGAAGGTCCTTATCCCCCGGGCGCTGGTAGCCCGGGATATATTACCGGAAAAATTAACGGAGCTGGGAGCCGTGGTGAATGTGGTGCCGGCGTACCAGACGGTTACCGGCGATACGGACGGTCAGGCGCTGGCCGCCAAGCTGGCGGCCGGTGAAATTGAACTTGTCACCTTTACCAGTTCTTCGACCGTAACCAATCTGCTTACTCTGCTGGGAGAAAATGGCGCTCAGCTGGTTGCCAGCGCCAAAGTCGCCTGCATTGGCCCGATTACGGCCGACACCTGTTGGCAACACGGCATCAAACCGGATATCATTGCCGAAGAATATACCATTAGCGGCTTGGTGGAAGCCATTACCACGCTGTATCGCAAGGGGGAATAGGAATATGTCCATCATTCACCGGCCCCGGCGGTTGAGAGCCACTGCCGGCATCCGCAGTATGGTGAAAGAGACGGTACTGACGGCGGCCAATCTGGTGTATCCTTTATTTGTTGTACCTGGCACCAATGTAAAAAAAGAGATTTCCTCCTTACCGGGAAATTTTCATTTGTCGCCTGATAAGGCGGTTGAACTGGCGCGGGAAACCTACGCCGCCGGCGTTCCGGCCGTGCTGGTGTTCGGCTTGCCGGAATACAAGGACGAACGCGGCAGCAGCGCCTGGGATATGCAGAGCCCGGTGCAGCAGACCGTCCTGGCCATCAAGCAGGCTGTGCCCGATTTAGTGGTCATCACCGATGTCTGCCTGTGCCAGTACACCACCCATGGCCATTGCGGCCTGTTAAACGGCCATAAAGTGGATAACGACCCGACCCTGCCGCTCTTAGCCGAGGTGGCGCTCAGCCACGCCAAAGCCGGTGCCGACATGGTGGCGCCGTCCGACATGATGGATGGCCGGGTTGCTGCCATGCGCGCCGTACTGGATGAGGCCGGCTACAGCGATGTCAGTATTATGTCTTATGCCGCCAAATATGCCTCGGCCTATTACGGTCCTTTCCGCGAAGCCGCTGATTCGTCGCCGCAGTTCGGCGACCGGCGGGCCTACCAGATGGACCCGGCCAATTCCCGGGAGGCGCTCAAGGAAGTGGCGCTGGATATTGAGGAAGGCGCCGACATTGTTATTGTCAAACCGGCCCTGGCCTATCTGGATATTGTCCGCCAGGTCAAGGATGAATTCCTGCTGCCGGTAGCTGCCTACAATGTCAGCGGCGAATACGCCATGGTTAAGGCCGCCGCCGCCCAGGGACTGATCGACGAGCCGCGCCTGGTCATGGAGACCCTGACCGGCATGCGGCGGGCGGGAGCCGATATCATTATTACCTACCATGCCCTGGATGCGGTAAAGTGGCTCTAAACGTTAACGCGTGCCACACGGAGCGAAAGGAGAATCTATATGCCTTTTAGATTAGCTAAATCAGCCGCCGCCTTTGCCGAGGCCAAACGATATATTCCCGGCGGTGTCAACAGCCCGGTCCGGTCTTTCCGGGGAGTTGGCGGGATACCGCCCTTTATTGCCAAAGCGGCCGGCAGCCGTATTTATGATATTGACGGCAACTCCTACATTGACTACGTGGGTTCCTGGGGGCCCATGATCTTAGGGCATGCCCATCCTGAGGTTCTCAGTGAACTGCAGGAAGCGCTGGCGCGCGGCACCAGTTACGGCGCGCCAACCCTGCTGGAAACCGAGCTGGCCCGGCTGATTACCGAAGCTATGCCGGCTATTGAACTTGTCCGGTTTGTTAACTCCGGTACGGAAGCGACCATGAGCGCCCTGCGGCTGGCCCGGGCTTATACCAACCGCAGCAAAATTGTCAAATTTGCCGGCTGTTACCATGGCCATCATGACAGTTTGTTAGTCAAGGCCGGTTCCGGCGCGCTCACCTTAGGTGTGCCTGACAGCCCCGGCGTACCGGCAACCATCGCCGGCAATACCCTGACCGTGGAATATAATGACGCCGAGGAACTGGCGGCCGTCTTCGCCCGGCACGGGGAAGATATTGCCGCTGTAATCATTGAACCAGTGCCCGGCAATATGGGCCTGGTACTGCCCCGGCCCGGCTATCTGGAAAAAGTCCGGGCCATTACGGAACAGTATGATGCCTTGCTTATTTTTGATGAAGTTATGTCCGGTTTCCGGGTAGCTTATGGCGGTGCGCAGGAAATATATAAAATAACGCCCGATCTAACCTGCCTGGGGAAGGTTATCGGCGGCGGACTGCCGGTAGGCGCCTATGGCGGACGCCGGGATATTATGGAGCTGGTTGCCCCTGCCGGGCCGGTATATCAGGCCGGGACGCTGAGCGGCAATCCGCTGGCCATGGCCGCCGGCTTAGCCACACTCCGGTTGTTAACGCAAACGGAGAATTTCTATGAAAGAGTAACGACCATGACGGCCGCCCTGTGCGCCGGTGTGCAGGCGCAGTCGATCGCCTACGGTTTTGATTTTCAGTTCCATCAGGCCGGTACGATGTTTGGAGTATTTTTCAGTGATAAGTCGGTTTATGATTATAACAGCGCCAAACAGTCCGATGTGGCTGCCTTCAATGTCTACTTCCATGCCATGCTGGAACAGGGGATTTACCTGGCGCCGTCCCAGTTTGAAGCCGCCTTTATGTCCGGTGCCCATACCCATGCCGATATCGGCGCCACCATTGCGGCCAGCGGCCATGCCTTTGCCAAAGTGGCCGAATATTATCGCCAGCAGAAATAGCAGCACAAGAGCTCTGTGGACCTTCACAGAGCTCTTTTTAACATTCTTTGTAGGAAATTGAGAGAAAATGAAGCGATGTTTTTTGTAAAGTATCCGGATACTACTTTACTTTTTATGTGAAAAATATGATAATATAATACCAGAAGAGTACAATATGCTGCTCCTAGAAAGTAAAGGAGTTTTTGGGCTGGATGAGTGTAACAAAACGCGCGTTTGCCGTAAAAATGTGGAATGACTCTGCCGCCAGGCTGCAGATTATCGCCAGGCGTATGAGTAGTATTTCCGCACTGTTCAGTATGCTTGCCGCCGTACTCAATCCGGGACCGTATTGGATGCTTATCGTAGCTTTGGCAGGTGCGTACATCCTTTATAACCTGGTTCTTTGCGGGCAACGGGCCAAACCTAACTTAACCGAACTGGCTGTCAGTTTGGTTTTATGTGCTGGTCTGACACTGGCAGGCGCCGTGTACAGCAATGTATTGTATCATCTGTTGCTGATCCGGATGGTGCTCAAGGTAGGTCCGGGGCGGGCACGGCGTATGCTGGCTGCTGTTGCGGCCGTCTACCTGGTTGCCAACGCCAGCGTGGCCGCTAATATGACGGCAGCCGGTTTTGTGCTGGAGATAGTATATAATGTTATTGGCTTTGCTGTTTTATCTTTTACGGCTGTCTACATGCATAATGTTATGGAAATCCATCATGAGCATGAGGGGCAAATTGCCGAACTCATGCGGGAAAATGCCCGTCATTATGAACTGGCCCATACGGATGAATTGACAGGTTTATTGAATCACCGGGCCTATTTGGAGAAAACCGCCGACTTGCAGCAGTATGTGCTGCTGATTGTCGATATTGACCATTTTAAAAAGCTCAACGACACCTATGGACACTTATTTGGGGACCAGGTGTTGACTACCGTTGGCAACATTATTAAAATGAGTATCCGTAGCCGGGATATGGCCTTTCGTTATGGCGGTGAGGAGTTTGCCCTGGTACTGCCGGGCACATCGCTGGAACTGGGACTTAAAATAGCCGAGCGGCTCCGGTATCAGGTGGCCAACTGTGAATTTTACCATAACGCCGAACAGGTTGGCATTACCATTAGTATCGGCCTAGCCCGCAAAGTGCCCAGCAGCGCCTGCCAGGACGCCTTCCGGGAAGCCGACAGCGCGTTATACCGCGCCAAGCGGCAAGGCCGTAACCAATGTGCGGTATTTTAATTATGCATAGTAAAAGCCTGCTTACTGCATTAAACTGCAGTAAGCAGGCTTTTTTAGTAAAGGCACATTTACAGCCGATATTTTCTTTACTTAGCCTAATATCGCTTTTAAATCTTCATCCGGTGTGGTAATCGGCTGGAGACCGAAAGTTTCGTTAAGAACCTTGAATACTCCCGGGGTGACAAAGGCCGGTGCCGAGGGGCCAAGGCGAATGTTTTTCACGCCCAGGTGCAGCAGGGTGAGCAGAATGGCTACTGCTTTTTGCTCAAACCAGGATAATACGAAGGAGAGCGGTAGGTCGTTTACGCCGCAATTGAAGACTTTAGCCAGGGCGACGGCTACCTGAATACCGGAGTAGGCGTTGTTGCACTGGCCAAGGTCAATCAGGCGGGGAATGCCGTCGATGGTGCCGAAGTCCAGGTGATTAAAGCGGTATTTGCCGCAGGCAACCGTGAGGATGACGCAATCTTGCGGAACTTTTTCGGCCAGCTCGGTGTAGTAGTTGCGGCCCGGTTTGGCGCCGTCGCAGCCGCCAATGAGGAAGAAGCGTTTAATCTTGCCGGCTTTGACAGCGTCGACGATTTTGTCGGCAAGCCCAAGGATGGCGTTATGATGGAAGCCGGTGGTCAGCGTATAGTCGCCGGCTTTGTCGGTCAGGGCCGGCAGGGCTTTAGCCTTGGCAATTATGGCGGAGAAATCGCGGTCGGCAATATGATTGCCGTCTGGGAGACCGGTGACACTGCGGGTAAAGATCCGATCACCGTAAGTCTCGTTGGCAGTCAGCGGCATGACACAGTTGGTGGTTACCAGGATAGCGCCGGGGAAGGCGGCGAATTCTTTGCGCTGGTTCTGCCAGGCAGTTCCGTAATTGCCAACCAGGTGCTTGTATTTTTTTAGTTCGGGGTAAGC
Source organism: Bacillota bacterium (assembly GCA_023441125.1). The sequence goes on along the minus strand of JAEZQV010000189.1, from coordinate 732 downwards.
GTGGCCGGGCAGCATTTCCCCGTGAGTATAGATATTGATGCCGGTACCTTCTGTTTGCTTCAGCAGCTCTTCCAGATCCAGGAGGTCATGGCCGGTGACCAGAATGCCCTGGCCGGCTTTAAAACCGGTGAAGACTTCCGTCGGCACCGGGGAGCCGAAGTGATCAACATGAGCCTTATCTAAGAGCTCCATAACTTTGAGGTTTATTTCGCCGCACTTTAAAACCATATTAATATGCTTTTCCAGGCTGAAATTTACATTTGTCAGAGTAAAAAACAAAGCGTCATGCATGAAGGCGTCGACCTGTTCATCACGGGCACCCAGTTCGCGGGCATGATGGGCATAGGCGGCAATCCCTTTCAGACCAAACAACAGGGTATCCTGCAGGCTGGCAATATCCTCGTTCTTACCGCAGACACCTACTTTGGTGCAGCCGGTACCGCCGGCGGTTTGTTCACATTGGTAGCAAAACATACTCATTGTTGAATCCCCCTTGTTAGTTAACTTATGAGTTTATTATAGGGGATAAAAAAGCGTGAGACTGTGATGCAGGTCACAGTTTCACGCTTTTTTCAGATTTTTTCCTTAGCTTGTTTTAATATCCACGCTGTCGCCGTTTTTTACAATGGCGGTATATTCGGTCGGTAACCCGTTTAAGAGCACGGTGATCCGGCTGGTCGGCGGCAGGGTGCGGGGGTCGAAATCGGCAGCCAGCAGCACATCGCTGATTAG
>JAEZQV010000088.1 GCA_023441125.1 Bacillota bacterium | reverse complement strand
CAATAACCGGGATATAGCCTTCATCCAGCAGTTTTTCGAGAATGCCGGTATTGAGTTTCAGGACATCGCCGACAAAACCGATATCCACTTCCTTGGTCTGACCGTTCTCCCGGACCTTGGCCAAATGTTTGGCGGCAATAATAAGGTCGGCGTCTTTGCCGCTTAAGCCCACTGCCTTGGCCCCGAGGAAGTTCAGGAACTTGACGATTTCACTGTTGATTTTACCGACCAGCACCATTTCGGCAATGTCTACCGTTTCGGCGTCGGTAACTCTGAGACCGCTGACAAAGCTCGATTCTTTGCCGAGTTTTTTCAGCATGCCGGTAATCTCCGGACCGCCGCCGTGCACAACAACCGGCCGGATGCCAGCGTATTTGAGGAAAATAATATCCTGCATGACGCTCTTTTTCAGTTCGTCGCTCTGCATGGCATTGCCGCCGTATTTGATGACGACAGTATTGCCGGAAAACCGCTGCAGGTATGGTAAGGCTTCAATGAGTACAGCCGCTTTTTCTACTGAATTAATCATATAATCATTCCTTTCCCATTTTGAAAAAATTGTTCAGGTTGTATATTCACCGTTGATTTTCACATAATCGTAGGAAAAATCGCAAGTCCAGACGGTGGCTGCCGCCTCGCCCATTCCCAGCTCGACGGTTATGGCGATATCCTTGGCGGCCATGACTTCTTTGAGCCTGCCGGTGTCAAAGCCGGCGGCGCCCTGGCCGTTGACGACGATGGTGAGGCCGCCGATGGTCAAAGAGGTTTTATCCGGTGCCGCTGTGGCGCCTGAATAGCCTACCGCGCATAAGATCCGGCCCCAGTTGGGGTCCTGGCCGAAAAAAGCCGTTTTAACCAGCGGCGATTTGGCAATCGCCATGGCGGCCAGTTTGGCGTCGGCAAAGGATACTGCGCCGGTTACATTAATCTCCAGGAATTTGGTGGCGCCTTCGCCGTCGCGGACAATAAGCTGGGCCAGGTCGGTGCATACTGTCTTCAAGGCGGTATAGAAGGCCTGGTAGGCCGGGCTGCCGGCGTCGGCGACAGGTTCGTTGCCGGCCTGGCCGTTGGCCAGTACGGCCACTGTATCATTGGTGCTGGTATCGCCGTCAACCGAGATCATATTAAAGGACAGCTCCACAGCCGCTTTGAGGGCTTGCTGTAGTAATGCCGGCTCTATGGCGGCGTCCGTCGTGATGAAAGCCAGCATCGTCGCCATGTTGGGGTGAATCATGCCGGCGCCTTTGGCAATGCCGGCAATTTTGCAGGTTTTGCCGTCCAGGGTAAATTCATACGCCGTTGACTTGGGGAAGGTATCTGTTGTCATGATGGCCGCCTGCATTTGTTCATGGCCGGTTTTGGCCAGCGCCTGGGCCGCCTGGCTGATACCGGACCTGATCTCAGCCATTGGCAGATTGACACCGATAACACCGGTGGATGCCACCAGGACTTCACAATCATCCAGGTGCAGCGCTTTAGCCGTCTCGTGAGCCATGGTGCGGGCATCGGCCAATCCCTGTTCGCCGGTGCAGGCGTTCGCGCAGCCGGAGTTAACCACAATGGCCCGCACCTGGCCGCGTTCTATAGACTGACGGGAAACGATAACCGGCGCAGCCGCCATCTTGTTGGTGGTAAACAAGGCGGCAGCCGCGGCCGGCACGGTACTGCAGATAATACCGACGTCTTCTTTGCCGTTCTTCTTGATGCCGGCAGGCACGCCGGCGGCGGTAAATCCCTGCGGCGCGGTAATGCCGCCGGTGATCTTGGTTAACATTGCCATTCCTCCTGCTTACGGATAGAGAGGTGCATGGTCTAGACCTGCTCTCTCATCTATGTTGAACATAACATTCATATTCTGTATGGCCTGCCCGGCGGCGCCTTTGACCAGATTGTCAATGGCGGCAATGGCAATGACCCGGCCGGTACGTTGGTCAATGTGCCAGCCTATGTCGCAGAAATTGGTGCCGCGGGTATTCTTGGTAGCCGGATAGCCGCCCCGCCCCAGCAGACGGATAAAGTACTCGTCGCCATAGGCGGCGTTATAGGCAGCATCCACGTCTGCCGGACTTACGCCGTCATTTAGCCTGGCATAGCAGGTGCTCAGGATGCCGCGGGCTACCGGGATGAGATGCGGCGTAAAGCTGATGACCAGTTCCTGGCCGGCGATTTCGCTTAAGGCTGCCTCGATCTCGGGCGTATGGCGGTGACCGGCCACATTATAGGCCTTGACACTCTCGAAGACTTCGGTAAAATGCGAACCGAGGTTAAGGCCCCGCCCCGCGCCCGACACGCCTGATTTGGCATCGATGATCAGCGAGCTTACGTCCACCAGCTGATGCTTAACCAGCGGCGCCAAAGCGAGTATACTGGCGGTTGTGTAACAGCCGGGATTGCCGATAATGGCGGCGTCCTTCACCTGGCTGCGATTTAGCTCGGTCAGGCCGTACACGGCCTGAGCCGTTTTGTGCGTATGTTCTACTTTGTACCACTGTTCATATATGGCATGATTTTTGAAGCGGTAATCCGCTCCAAGGTCAATTATTTTCACGTTGGGATTGATGGCGGTGGCTTTGCGGCCCACCTCCATGGCATGGCCATGGGGCAAACCGATAAAGATGACTTCACTTTCCCGGGCGATCTTCGCCAGATCGGCCAGACTGGCCAGCGCTTGTGCATAAAACTTTGTCAGATGGGGATATATGTCATGAATGGCCGTACCAGGCTGGCTTTCAGAGGTAATATACACTACTTCGGCCGCCGGATGCGATGCCAGTATCCGGAGCAATTCCGCGCCGGTATAGCCGGTAGCTCCCACAATGCTAATTCTCATGAACCTCGCTCCTTCCGTAATAATTATACGTTATGCATGAATAATAATGCAAGTATTTTCGTATTCCTGTATACAAATTTATTTTGGAATATATTGTAATATATCGGACAAAAGAAAAAAAGAGGCCTAGTAGTAGCCCGCCTCTGTGTTAGAATTCTACGGTTCCGGTGATATGTATATTGCGCCCGCACTCGGGGCACTTTTTTTCACGGCCGGGTTCGTCAGGTTTTGTTGCCAGGCGGCTGTAACCGCCGCTACGGTCAATCACCTTATAGCCGCATTGCGGGCAATAAGTATTCATGCCAGCCCCGCCAACATTGCCGATATACACATAGTTGAGATACCGGCGGGCCGTCTTGTAGGCCAGCTCCAGCGTACTTAGGGGCGTTGGCGGCGCGTCCATTTTGTAATTGGGGAAATAGCGGGAAAAATGCAGCGGAATATCGGGGCTGATGCCGGCCAGCCATTGGGCCAGACCGGTCAGTTCGTCAACAGCATCGTTGAGACCGGTCACCAGCAAGGTGGTGATCTCCACATGACACCGGGAGGCTGCCAGTTCAATAGTACGCTTAACATGCTCCAGCCGACCGGCACAGACTGTCTGGTAAAACGCATCATTGAAGGCTTTGACATCAATGTTCATGGCGTCTATGACCGGCAGCAGCTGGGCCAAAGGCTCCGGATCGATAAATCCGTTGGAAACCAGCACATTTTTCAGGCCATCGGCCCGCACCAGCGCTGCCGTGTCCCAAATATACTCATACCAGACACTGGGTTCGGAATAGGTATAGGCGATGCCGATATTTCCCCGGCTTACCAGCTGGCGGGCCAGGGCTGCGGCCGCCCGGGGCTCCAGCACGGCGGCTGCGGGCTGGGCCTGGGCAATATGCCAGTTCTGGCAGAACTGACAGGCAAAGTTGCAGCCCCAGGTACCCAAAGACAGGATGGTACTGCCCGGATAAAAGTGATACAGCGGTTTCTTTTCGACCGGATCAAGCGCCTGACCGGTAGCTTGGGCATAGTTTAAGGCATACAGTTTGCCGCCGGTGTTTTGGCGGGTCCGGCAAAAACCTGTCTGCCCTTCTTCAATGGTGCAATGCTTAGGGCACAGCCGGCAGGCAACCGTTTGGCCCCGGGATGTGTAATGAAGCGCCTCGTGCACCTAAATTCACCTGCTTTGGCCTATTTATAGCGGATCACCGTAAAACGATACAAGTCGACTTCCTCATCCGGCCTGATCCCGGCCTTCTCCATAGCAATGGCCACCTGCTCAGCGGCGGTGTCAACGCCCTCCAAATCCGGCAGCAGCAAGCCGGAGCGGCGCCCTTTTCGCACAATGACGCCGTAGGTTCTGGGTTCCAGCTGCTCGATACTGTCAATAGGTTCAGGGGCTTGAAGCACATCCACAGATACTTCGAGCTCGGCCAACTCACTCAGTTCAATCGGCCAGAAGCGGGGGTCCTCGGTGCCGGCGCTGACGGCATTTTGAATAATTTCTTCGGCGATGGTAGGCTTAGTGGGCGCAAAGGTGCCAATACAGCCCCTGAGCTGCCCCGCTTTTTTAAAGGAAACAAATACGCCGGCCTGTCCGCACAAAATAGCCGGCAGATCAGCCGGTTTGTCCAGCAGACGACCGTGCATAAGATAGTAGGTTAGACTTTCCCGGGCCAGTGCCACCGGTGCGCTTTGTGCACGCATGCTAAAACCTCCTATTTTTTACCTTTTATTTTGAAAGCGATCACCGCGTAACCGACACCAAACGGCCCCTCGTAGGAAGACAGCACCATCTCGGCATCAAGGCCGCCCATAACGCCTAACAGAAAAAATACCGGCCGTAAGCCACATTCGCCGGCTTCCTCAATCAAATTTCTGTCCATGGCCAGCAAGGTCTTCACATCTGCCTTTTCCAGCGCAGCCACCAGCTGGCGGTCAAATTCAGCGCCTTGGGGACTATAGCCGGCTGGCGCCTCCGGTGTGAGCCGGTGCGACAGGTCACCGGAGGCAATTATCGCCACCCGCCTGTCCACATGGCCGATGGCCGCCTGCACGGCTTTGCCGAAGGTATACATTTCTTCATAGGCCAGCATTCCCATGGACAAATGTACAATCTGGCCTTTGAAGCCGGCCTTGGCAAGATAGTATAACGGTACAAAGGCACCATGGTCCAGTTCCAGGGGTATGCGGTAGTTTTTTGCCGTGTCATCGGTCAGTTCGGTCAGGTTGATGCCCAGCCGCTGGCTGTTCCGGATAATATGCTTGATCAGTAAATTGTCCGTCTCAAATCCCAGGGTTACGTCCGGCACCCCAAACTGAGCCATGCTGCCCCGGAGACGCGGATGAATACTGACGGTAACGGCATCTTCAAAAACGGGTCCGTGCGGGGTAATAATCACTACCGTTTGAGGATTGCCCTCCTTCAGCATATCAGCTACCCGGGTAGCCGCGTCTACGGTAGCCTGAATCCGCGCCAGCTCATTCTTTCCCACTTCCGGAATCATCAACGGCGGATGCGGCATAAGTGCACAGCCAACCAAATTGTCCATGTAATCGCTCCCTTCATTCGTGGTGCGTCGCGTTTCTTATCTTCCCACATTCTGGTTGAAATGATACGCCAAGGCTTTGGCAATATGCTCAGCCAGTTTTTGTTGGTATGAATCGGTGTTTAGGTGTGCCGCCTCGGCCGGATTACTGATAAAGCCAGCCTCAATAAGAACGCCAGGCACATTTACAGACTTCAATATCAGAATATCAGAATCCTGCTTGACTTGGCGCTTATTGCCGGGGGGAAAATCTTTTAGAGCCTGCTGCATGGTTTCCGCCAGCTTTTTGTTTTCTTCCAGTTTGGGATGATAGAATACCTGCGCCCCGGACCAATTGGTCCCTTTAATGGCATTGCAATGGAGGCTGATAAAGGCGTTAGCGCCCGCATTCTCTATGGTTTCAGCCCGCTTTAGCAGATCATTGCGTTTGCCGCCTTTGCCCCGGGTATAGTAATCGACATCGCCCTCGCGGGTCAGCACCGGCTTAGCGCCGTTGGCTGTCAAAACGTCGGCAAGTTTTAAAGCAATCGCCAAGTTGATATTTTTTTCTTCGATGCCATTCCATTTGGCGCCGTCGTCAATCCCGCCATGTCC
>JAEZQV010000074.1 GCA_023441125.1 Bacillota bacterium | reverse complement strand
ATTGGCTGCCCCAAATGATTAAAAACTTTCACAGCGAGTACCCGAATATTGACTTTGAACTGCTGCATGGCGACTATACCGAGATTGAAACCTGGCTGACGGAAGGACGGGCAGACTGCGGATTTCTCCGGCTGCCGGCCAAGGCCGGTTTGGACAGCATTTTTTTGGAGCAGGACCGGCTGCTGGTAATTCTGCCGGAACAGCACCCGCTGGCTGACTGTGAATTTTTCCCGCTGGCCAGGCTGGCGGAAGAACCGTTTATTCTGCTGGAAGAGGGAACCGAAAATGAAATAACGGAGATTTTTCACGGGAATGGTATCCAGCCCCGTGTCCGTTTTACGGCCCGGGATGATTATGCCATTATTTCCCTGGTTGAAAATGGTCTGGGTATCAGCATATTGCCGGAACTGGTACTGCGCCGGACACCTTACAAAATTATCAAAAAAGAACTGGAAACGCCTGCTTACCGGCAACTGGGCATTGTCCTGAAAGACATTCGCCATGCTTCGCCGGCCGTCAAACGTTTTCTGGATTATTTACATCACCGGGAAAGCAGCCTGTCATAAAGCCACAGGTGGAGAAGCGGGAAGCGAGGTTTCGGCGGCATTGGCGGCATTTCTTGCAATTTGCCAGGAAAAATTGTAATTAAACTGAGAATGACAAACCAAGCTGCCGGCAATTCGCGCCGGCAGCTTGGTTTTTTAAAATCAGGCCATGTGATCTAAAATAAGTACCCATCGATTTTATTGAACAACATCATAGCCATTATCCGTTTTTGCAATTGGTTTAAATATGTTATGATGGAAAATAACAAAATCACTTTCTGATAGGATAATCCGGATAACAATCCCGGTTGCGCAGACCGGTGACAAGAGGTGACATTATGGGAAAAACGGAAGAGGCTATTAAGGCCAAGGCGATTGAACTGGGCTATGAGGCCTGCGGCATCATTGAGGCTGCTGTATTCACGGAGTTTTTGGCGGGAGTCGGGGAACGCAGCGCGCTGTATCCTCAGGCCGCTCCATTCTATGAGAATCTTAAAGGGCGGGTAATTTCAGATCCGCAAGCATCAATTGCCTGGGCGCGCTCCATCGTTGTCTGTTTGCGGCGCTATGACAAATACGCAGTTTCCGCCGATTTAGAACGGCTGGTGGCCAAAGTTTTTCTGTTTGACGGCCGGGTAAGCCATTCCCGGGAGTATGCCGCTCATGCCGCCTTCGGGCAATTTTTGCAGGCCGGCGGTTACCAGACGGCGCAAGTCTTGCTGCCGGCCCGCTGGGCGGCGGTAAAAGCCGGTTTGGGCAAGTTTCGCAATAATAATTTTTTATATACGAAGCAGCGCTCCTGGAACTGGATTGATACCTGGCTGATTGATAAGCCGCTGGAATATGAAAAGCCTGTTGAAAATTCCCGGTATCATTGTCCAGCAGACTGTAACGCCTGTATTAAAGCCTGTCCGACAGGGGCGTTGTCCGCACCGCTGGCCATGGATGCCACCCGCTGTATTGCCTACCTGTCGTTTAATGCCTTGCCGTCGCTGCCGGCTGAAGACGTGCGCGAAAATATGGGAACGTATTTATATGGCTGCGATGTCTGCCAGGATGTCTGTCCGGTCAACAGCTGGCAGGGCCAGGAGGAATTTCCTGAACCTGCGCCCCTCAGCGGGATGATTAACCTGGAAACACTTTTTGCCATGGATGAAGCGACCTACCGGACTACATTGCAGCCGCGGTTTTGGTATATTGCGCCGGAAAATTTCTGGCTCTGGCGTTGCAATGTGATCCGGGCCATGGCCAACGAGGACCCGGCCAGGTATCAGCCGTATTTTATCCAGGCGCTGGGCGACGGCCACGAGCAGGTCCGGCAGATGGCGCAATGGGCGCTGGACAAGGTAAAATAAGGCTGGTGCCGCTCGGTAACGGGGTAATACAAACAGAGATATGGTCTGTAGATCATATCTCTGTTTGTATGTATACGTTTTTTAACCAAAAACAGCGTGGACGCTTTTTAAAGCATTGCGGATTTCAATTCCCTGCGGGCAATGGCTTTCACAGGCGCCGCATTCTATACAGTTAGCGGCCTGGCCTGCCGTTCCCAGCCGGAAACTGTACAGAAAGCTGCAGCGCTTCTTGGCGTCGGCATCGCCGCCTAGCAGCGAATAGTCGTTATAAATGCTAAAGCAGCCGGGAATATTCACGCCGGCTGGACAAGGCATGCAATACGCGCAGGCGGTACAGTTTATTTTGATTTTTTCCTTAAAGAGAGTTTTAACCTGGTCGATAAGCCGCAATTCCTTGGCGGTTAGGGAGTGAGCTTCCGCCTCCTCAGCCACTTTTAAGTTTTCAACAACCTGCTCCATGGTCGTCATGCCGCTAAGGACGACAGAGACTTCCGGATGATCCCAGACCCAGCGCAAGGCCCATTCGGCCGGCGATCTTTTGATTTCGGCCTGGCTAAAATAGTTCATCGCTTCGGCCGGCAGGTTTTGCGCCAGTTTGCCCCCGCGCAGCGGTTCCATAATGGCGATGCCCAGTCCTTTTTTTGCGGCATATTCCAGCCCTTCCCGGCCGGCCTGATAGTTTTCGTCAAGATAGTTATACTGGATCTGGCAAAACGACCAATCATAGTAATCGACGATTTCTTTAAACAGCCCCACTCTTTCATGGAAAGAGAAGCCGGCATATTTAATTCTGCCGTCTTTAATTGCCTGATCCAAAAACTCGGTAATGCCTGCTTCCTTGAGTACCGGCCAGGTATGGGAGCCAATGGTATGCACGAGATAAAAGTCAATGGTGTCTGTTTGCAGGCGCTGTAACTGTTCGTTAAGATATTTGTCCATGTCCGCGCGGGTTTTTATCAGCCAGCTAGGCAGTTTCGTCGCTATTTTTACCCGTTCCCGGTAACCGTCCTTCAGCGCTTTGGCAACGAGGGGTTCGCTTGCGCCGCCCTTATCCATGCCGGTACCGTGATAGGGATAGGCAGTGTCCACATAGTTTACACCCTCATCAATGGCATGACGGATCATCTTGATAGCCTGCTCTTCGTCAATGTTGGTTGGCTCTGGACCTATGAGCGGGAGTCGCATGCAGCCAAAGCCCAACACGGAAACCTGTTCGTTTGTTTTGCCATATTTTCTGTACAACAATATAAACACGCTCCTTGTTTGCAAAATTTACTTCTGTGAGTCGCCAGTGTATTGATACAAAGTAATTATGCAATAAACTTGGCGGCAAGTGGTAATACGTTTCTGGAAAATGATTGCCTAATTCTCCGAGTAGTACTACAATGGATATATTAAATTTATGGAGTCAGGAAGAGTTGCTATGACAAATGCAGTAGAAACCAATCTCCAGGTATTGCAGCAGCAACAGGAATTGGCGCAGCTTATCGAACGGTTTACCGCCGGCGACGGCATGCATGCCACCGCCATTCCCGCGCTGCGGCTGTTTCGCGCTTCGAAAGAGTCACAGCCCATCCATTCTGTCCATACGCCCGTATTGTGCATAGTCGCTCAAGGCCGGAAACTGCTTGTGCTGTCCGGGGAATGCTACTACTACGATCCTTCGCAGTATCTCGTCGTTTCGGTAGATCTGCCGATTTCCGGGCAAGTGGTGCAGGCATCTGCGGCATGTCCCCATCTGTGCATGGTGCTGGATTTCCATCCGGATCAGATTTTCGACATTCTGAAAGAGTCTGACCCCGCATGGCAGAGAAAAGTAGATTCCCGCCGGGGGCTGTTTGTAAGCAATTCGAATCAGGGACTGTTAGATGCGGCGATCAGACTTGTCCGCCTATTGGATGCGCCACAGGATATTCCTGTACTTGCCCCATTAATCATCCGGGAAATCCTATATAAAGTTCTGCAGGATGAGCATGGCGACACCATTAAGCAAATTGCCATAGCCAGCAGTCAGGCCTACCAGATTGCCGAAGTCATCCGTTTGATTAAACAGGATTTTGCCAAGTCGCTGCATGTTGACAAGCTGGCGGCGGCTGTCAATATGAGCACTTCATCGCTGCACCATCATTTCAAGAAAGTCACGGCCATGAGCCCGCTGCAATACCAGAAACAGCTGCGGTTGCAGGAAGCGCGCCGCCTGTTATTGTCAGGCACCATGGATGCGGCCACGGCCGGCTTTCAGGTCGGCTATGAAAGCCCGTCCCAGTTTAGCCGGGAATACGCCCGCATGTTTGGGCTGCCCCCTATCAGCGATCTGAAGCGCCTGCGGCTTTCCCAGACAGTGTAACAGGCCGGTCCTTAATAGAGCTTGCTTTTACCGTTACGGCTGCAAACCATACCAGGTTTGCAGCTTTTGTCTTAGCCGGCTGCTGACAATTGCCCGCTTCACCGGCACAGCTGCGGCCAGGTTCAGCGATCGATTTTCTTGAATCAGGCGAGCGAAATTATTTGTTTTGGCAATTTCAGTGGCTGTGGTGATGGAAAAAATGAGAGAGGAAGTGGGGGTCTTAGAGAGGGTTAGTCGTTGGATAAAGAGTTCCTGGCCACAGTGCCGCCGCTTTCAAGAATGTAAGCAGCGGCATTATGGTAAAAATAACAATTAATGAACCTTGCCGGTGATAATGGAAGTAAGGCCACGCTTTTTTTACTAAAATTAGGAAATTTAACTGCTGGTGATTTTTGACAATGATTATCATTATCATTATTATGAAGTATAAAGAAACAGCTCATCCAGTGCGCTATGTAATTTGTAAAGGAAAGGATGAAGGAATTGTTGAGGAAGGCAGGTGATGAACAGGAATGCAAAAGCTTTGCAAGGGAATTTATAATACTGTAAATCCCCAGGATAGGGCGTGCAATATATGTCACGAAGTAACCAACATAGTTAATCACCGTTTGGAAGAAGCGGTATATACTTTACCGGCTGAATGCGGGACAGGCTATCTGAAAAAAAACTCTCTGGGCCAAGCTACAACAGTTATAGTATATGATTTTTTATTTCAAAAAGGAATTACGATGAAGGCAATGTCCGACGAGGAAAGCGTAAAGCTGAACTTCCATCTGGGCGCTTCTTTTCAATGGGGCGTAGGCGAGCGGCCGGACCATTTCACCATGGAAAGGGAGGAAAGCTGTATCTTTCCTGCCGGTGCCATAAAATGCAGTGGCAGGTATGAGCCCGGGTTGCGATACCGAGGAATAAGCCTTAAGCTGCATCCGGACAGATATGAGTCGGTAATGGCCTGCTTCCAGTCAGCAGATGCCATTCAGGATATGGGTGGCAGCCAGTCGGCCTGCAAAAAATTCAGGGTGACTGCAGCCGTGATGGATCTTGTTCACCAGATCATAAATTCTCCGTTCACCGGTGTGACTGGGAATTTGTATGTTGAAGGAAAAATTCTGGAACTACTTGCAGTATATCTTAATGAAATGGTGCAGCAAAAAGGGAAAGGCCCGGCAGTAATTAAACTTTCCTGCGAAGACATTAAAAGTTTGCAGCGGGTAAAAGGGATGCTGGATGAAGGTTTTATCGAGCCGATGACAATCGCCGAATTGTCAAAATTGGTATATATAAATGAGTATAAATTAAAGGCGGGTTTTAAAGAAATATACGGCAAACCTATCTATAGCTATGTAATAGACCGGAGAATGGAAAAGGCGAAACAGCTGTTAACGGAAAAACGGCTGAAAGTCAAGGAAGCGGCGGGCATGGTCGGTTATACCAACATCAGTCATTTTATTGAAACCTTCCGGAAAAAATATGGTGTTAACCCAGGCAGAATTTCCTAGCAAGTACAAAGGCCTCTGTGGAATACGTATTCCACGGAGGCCTTTGTACTCGTATCAGTAAGACCCGCGCCAACCTCGAACTGTATAGATAATTCTTTTAGGAATATCAAAAGCTCCGGCTGGGGGTAGAAAAAGGAATTTGCAGGCAGTAAAATTAACATGAGTAATTGATATCTGTTATCAATTACCGTATGCCAATGCGCAAGGAGGCTATTATTTTGAACAGATCACAAAAAACGGGCATACCCCGTCTGCTGGAATTTGCCGGGGCCTATAAGGGCTTGGTGAGCATCGCCTGTATCCTCGCCGGCGTTAGCGCCGTACTGATGCTTTGTCCGTATATCGCGCTCTGGTTTGTAGTCCGGGAAGTAATAACTGTACTGCCGGATATGGCCGCCATTAATGCCGGGAAACTGGTGGCTTACGCCTGGTGGGCGGTTGCCTTTGCCGTCAGTGGCTTTATTGT
>JAEZQV010000011.1 GCA_023441125.1 Bacillota bacterium | reverse complement strand
GGATACGCATCCACCGTAAACTCAACACTTTGGCCGTTCTGGACTTTGCCAATATCTGTTTCTTCAATATTAGCCTCTACCCATGCGTCAGCCAGGTTAGTTATGCTATAAACGGTTTGCCCTACCGCTACCATTTCGCCGGGATCAACCGGTGCTTTGGCGATAATCCCCGCTATCGGCGCCTTAATCTCGGAATTTTCCAGTTGCAGCCGGGCAGTTTTTAAGGCGGCCGCCGCCTGGGCCACCTGCGCCTCGGCAAATTGCCGGTCCTGTTCGGTTGCCCCTTCATTTACCAGACTTAAATTCTGCGCGGACGCATCGTACTGGGCCTGCGCCACCTTTAACGCGGTTTGCGCAGCATCCCGCTGCTGCGCGGACATAGCCCCTTCTTCATAGAGATTGGCCGCACGCTCATAATTTTTCCGCGCGTTGTCCAAATTCGCCGCCGCTTGTTCCACAGATGCCTGTGATTGAGCAACTTGCTGCGGACGGTTGCCTGCCTGAAGCGAAGCTAGCTTCGCCTGGGCCGAGGCCAAATTGGCCTCAGCTTGTTCAACCTGAATCTGTAAAGCCTGGCTGTCGATTTTAACCAGCAATTGCCCGGCTTCTACATGGTCGCCCTCTTTTACCAGCAGTTCCTCTATTTGTCCCGGAACTTTGGTGCTTACATTGACAATGTTGCTTTTTACGCGGGCATCATCGGTGGAGACTTTGCCGCCCGAGGCGATCCACCACCAGCCGCCGGCAACAGCGAGCAGGCCTGCCAGCACCCCGGCAATCAATGTATATTTACGTTTATTAGCTGTTTTTACTCCACTCATAATCTTTTTCCATCCTCCTAAGGTCTACTCTTCAAATAAGAAACTGCGTATGGCTTTTTGACAGCGTTCTATTTCCAGAAATTTGGCCTGCACAATCTTTCTGAGCCGTCCAAAATAAACAAGACCGCTGGCTGTGATTGTGTAAATACGTTTGCCACGGGTATTGGGGTTTTCCCAGTTGCCTTCGACATAACCTTCTGCCTCCATTTGCCTAAGCAATGGATAAATAAAATTAGGATTAGGCTTAATCGTATCCTGGGTAACCCGTTTAATCTCGTCGGCGATTTGATTGCCGTAAGCAGGTCTGTCTTTTAAAATTTTTATAATCAGCAAACCCGTGACGAGCTTGATCCACATTTTTTTCTCATGCTTGGTTACTGACATGCAAGACATCTCCTTTATATACATAACATCTTAACATTAACATTATTAATAGTAATAACTTTTTATGCTCCCGTCAAGCTGAGGTTGATGCTAAATATGGGAGGATTTGCTATTCGCCGCACACAAAAATACGGCACTGCCTAAGACACAGTGCCGTTACATGCTATGACGGGCGATACGAATATTCGGTTGCAATCAGCTTTACGGTAGCTGTTATACCTTTTTTACCTCTGTACCTGCTTTAAATACCGCGCCTATGCTCTGCCCCAAAGCATAATAGACTGCTCCCATCATAATGATTGGGTTGACTTTAGCCGGGTCCAATCCGCCAGCGGCTAGGCAGGACTCGTTTGCATAGGCGGCAACAATTTCTCCGCAAAACATTTCAAAGCCAAACAGGGGGATGGCGGTAACCACTTTGCACAGGAAATTAAGGGGGCATTCGCGGATCATTGGCGCTCGGCCAATTTCATCATAGAAAGGTGTGAACAGTTCAGATTTATCCACATTTTTGCCAGACACGATACCGCAATAATCTGTTTCCCGAACAATCTCCGGCGCGGGGATATTGACGCTGAAATAACCGCTGGCTTTAACGCCGGCAGTGGAATAATGCGTACTTTTTAGTGATATATAGAGTACCGGTTCAAGACTCACGACCCCACAAGCGCCGATTGTTACATAATTAGGTTTACCGTCCACTTCTACGCCCACTAAGACAGTAGGAAACGGACCGACAGGTCTATTAGGCAGCTTTACTTTGCTCATCGGAACCTCCTTAATTAAGTAAGTACAAACTGGCCAAGGAAAAAGGTTAATTCCCCTTTTAGTATGCTCGCTTGCCATATTATAAATAAAAATCAGCATGTTTTTTTGACTTGGGGCAAAATAAAAAGCCGGTTAATGTGACCTAATTACCACATCAGCCGGCTAGCATTGCTCCTATTTCTCACTGAGTCTATCCTGTTAAAGGCAGTCTGCAGACAACCGTACCTGCGGATACCAGTTATAACTTATCTCCCGTCAATGGTTGGACAATGGCGTGTAATTCCTGCGGCACTAGCGGCATTTCAGCAGGGCGCACCAGCGGCTGAGACATTGGGATAAAACCGGCATCTCTAAAAAAAGCTTGTCCGTCAGTTAGCAGAAAGGCAAGAAACGCCAGCGCTGCTTGCGCATGCGGCGCATTTTGCACCATAGTCAGACCATAAATAATGGGTTGCCCTTTCACTGTGATCGTACTGCCCGGGGTTTTGCCGGTGAGGTCGAGGCTGGCTTGCCGGTAGTAACCGCTATACTGCAAAGAGGAAAAATCGATCTGCTCAGGCAAGGTAATATAACGGTAGCCGGCCTGTTTGGCCGAAGACTCATATAAGAAAAAGTAATCCAGCTGCCCACCCGCAAAATGCTGCGCAATGGTATTGCCATCGTTCAACATATTGTCCGGTGAAAAATTCGCTGCCAGTTTTTTGTATAAGCCGGGCTGCCGGTAATATTTTTCCGCCAGCTGCAAGGTTAAAACAGCACGGTAACCGCCGGGGTCCAGATTAGGATCAGTATGGCCATATCGCACGTCCGGCCTGGCCAATATTTCGTACCAGTTCTCAGCATTAATTTCAGCCGCATATTTACTCTTGTCGGTAAAGCCGATAACGGATTTGTTGCGGGCAAATAGGATATTGTAGGTGGCGTATTCAGGTATCATAAGCGAATCAATGGTTTCATAGTCGGCCGAGGCAACAATGTCACAGGGCCGGTGCAACTCGGTTACTTTGCGGGCCGCTTCCCGGCTGCCGCTGCCTTCCAGGCTAATTTTAATTTCAGGATGGCTCGCTTCATAGGCTGTCGCTATTTTTTGCAGCACACCGCCCAGGCTGCCGGCGTGAAAGACGATTACTTCGGTTTTGGCCGGCTGTTCAGTCGCAAAACCGAATGCCGCCGAAACCGCAAGCAATAATACTACTATGCCGGCGTAAATCAATTTCATTGCATACATCCCCTTTCCGCTATATACGAGAACAAATTAAAATAAATAAAAACTAACTAACAGAAAGAATATATTTAGTATAATTAGTGATAGTTTTAAAGTTTCCTGCTAAATATTTCTAATTAATGAAATCTTTACATCTTGCGGGGTTTGCGGCAAAGGGTATGCAACGCGGTAAAAAATAAATCCGCCCCGGGTCCATCCCGGGGCGGATTGCAGTATTTTTTAATAGAAGAACTCTAACTTCGCCATGTAGGTCTTATCAAGCTGATTGGAATTTAAGTCAGTTAAGCCTTTGTTTTTAATCTTGAAATCTTGATACTCCAGGGAAGCTATTACATTTTTGGCTACAACGTTCTGGTAGGCCAAATACAAGACATTGACGTTATCTGTAGCATGTGTAAAGACATTATAAGGCTGGTTGGTATTAGCGACGGCAGTAACGTCGAAAGCCCCTACACCGCCCGGAATAGCACCTGCATCAATACTGCGATAAGATACCATCCAGGCATCGCTGCCCACTTTGGTTGGATTAACAAGATTGACTGCCGGGAATATAACTGCCGGCCCCTGGCTGTTGCTAAACTGCAGTACCCAGCCCTTCGGGTTGTCAGGCAAACCACCGGTCACGCCTTCCAAGGTAGTACCCACATAGTCGCCCAAAAGAGTATATCTTCCTATTTTGTAATTAACTCCAGCTGTCCAACCTTGGGAACTTTTAAAACCGTAGCCAGCATTAGTATTGAGGGTGCCCGCAACTCCGCCTGAGGCAGCACTAGTTCCCGGAACATCAGCCCAATAGTAACCAGCCTTTAAGTTTAAATTATTAGTAAGATTAACATCAACCTGTCCGCTAGTAAGCTGGTTTGCATCGCCATTTGAATTGGCAGTATATGACTTAATATTACCGGTCCAGCCTTTGAAATTAACATCTCCGATTTTTTTGGAAAGCGTGAGACCATCAACATTGCCGGCCTTGCCAAATATGCCGTTGGTATAGAAATCGAAAGCAGAACGGCCTACGCGGACATTATCGAAGCCGAAGAGATTTTTGCCAGTTACATTCATTATATCCAAGCTGATCTCAGAACCGGAGCTGTACTCAGCATTGCCGAATTTGTTGCTGGTATTGGTGACTAAACGGCCGGTCCAGGAAAGGTTGTCGTTGATATTGCCCCAGAATTTGATCCGTTGACGGAAATCAAACCGGTCTGCCGCATTCAACTTTTTGCCGCCAACGGGAGTTGGGTTATCACTTACAAACCGCATACGGGTTTCGCCGCCAATCCAGGTGTTGGTCTTGCTTTCCAC